>JBCBJE010000569.1:0-4198 GCA_038523735.1 Cyanobacteria bacterium J06626_18
GTTCGTACTAAAGTGCGTCCGTACTGATATATTAGGAAGCAGTACAGCTGTTTTCATGCATGATTCCTCTGCAGTTATCGCTTCGGAACTTCCTGAGTTACCGTGAAGCAGCCTTAAAATTTCAAGGGTTTCAGGTGGCCTGTATATCGGGACCCAATGGTGCTGGCAAGTCCTCTCTTTTGGAGGCGATCGCATGGGCAATTTGGGGCCAGAGTCGCGCTGCGACAGAAGACGATGTGATCTATCTTGGTGCTTTAGAAGCGCAAGTGGATTTTACCTTTGAGCATCAGCAACAGGTATATCGCGTCTTGCGATCGCGACGACGCAACCAGGGCGGTAGCTTGGAGCTTCAGGTTAAAACCGAGGAAGGACTACGCCCACTGACCCAGCGCGGGATGCGGGCAACCCAACAGTTGCTGAGCAATATCCTGAAGCTAGACTATGAAACCTTCGTCAATTCTGCCTATTTGCGCCAGGGACGCGCCGATGAGTTTATGCTGAAGCGCCCCAGCGAACGCAAGCAGATTCTGGCCGACTTGCTAAAGCTAGGGCAGTATGACCAGCTAGCTGAACAAGCCAAAGAACGAGCACGGGATGCTAAAGCTCAGGCAGCCCTTCTGGAAGCCTCCCAGGAGAGCTTAGCAGCCCCGATTGAACAACGCAGCGCCATTCTGCAGGAAGGTGAAGCTTTAGAGGCGCAGCTATCCCATATTCAAGCAGCCCAAGACGCTGACGAAGAGACGCTGCAAGCGTACGCGCAGCAACAACAGGAAAGACAACATCGGTTGCAAGCTCAGGCTCTCTTGGAACAGCAGCTTGCACATGTAGCGGCAGATGGCGATCGCTTACAGCAGACACAAAACAGACTGCAGGCATATCGGGCCGAACTGCAAGCGATTTTAGCTGAAGCAGATGCTATCGAAGGCGGCATGCAGCGACTCAAGGATTTAGAGACTGAAGAGGAGCACCTGTCTGCCAAGTTTACTCAGCAGCAGGCACTGCAAGCTCAGCATGCACCGTTACAGCAGCTGTACCAAGGCCAAGTCCAGTCTTTACACACTCAACAGCAGCAACAGCAACTCCACCTAACAGCCTTAGATAAACAAATCGCGGAGTTAGAGCCTCTGCTGCAAAAGCGTGAGCAAACCGCAGCTGCCATGGAAGAACTCGATCAGGCTCGCCGCCAGTTAAGAAGCTTGGACAGGCTCCAGCTGCAGAGTACGCCTCTAAAACAGCGCCAGCAGATTCTCCAGCGCCAACTCGACCGAACGCACGCCGAACTCACGGCCCAACTCGCGGCTATCGGTACCTCGGAGAGTCAACTTCAACAACAACAGGCTCAATATCCTCAAATCCAGCAGGCCGTGCTTGATGTGGGCCAGATGCTGGAGAAACTCGCCGCCAAACAGGCATATCAAGAAAAAGTACGGGAAAAAGGCGTTGAGCGACGACACTTTATGGAGCGACTGCAGGCAGAGCAGCGGAGCTGTGAGGTGCAGTTGGCCCATATCGATCAGAAGCTAGAGCTGATCAAACGGCCTGATGCGCAGTGTCCAGTCTGCGATCTCCCTCTGCTGCAGCACAACTGGGAAAACGTTATTGCCAAGCATCGCGAAGAGCGCGAAGACCTCTTGCGGCAGATTTGGGTAATTCGGGAGCAGCTGGCAGTCTCGGAGCGGGAAATTCAAGTGCTGAGGCAAGAATATCGGGAACTCGAAGCGTCACTCGCGAACTACGGACAGGTGTTGGAGCAGCGGGGCCACCTGATGGCTCAGTTGAATACAAGTGAGTCGTTGTCGCAACAGCTGCAAGCATTGGCAGCGGAGCGATCGCATTTAGAGCGATGTCTGGCCGAACAGACCTATGCTCAGGCGATCCGTATTGAGCTACAACACATTGCCGAGCAGTTAACGCAGTTGGCTTATGACGAACGCGACCATGCATTGGTGCGGGGGCAGGTGGATCGCCTGCGATGGGCTGAACTCAAACAAGCAGAGATTAAACAGGCCGAACGCAAGCATACACACCTGCTAGAGCAGCGTCCTGCAGTGGTGCAGGAAATCACCGATTTGGAAGCTGCGATCGCAGCGTTATCTAAATCAGAAACTGTCACTCAAATCGCCGAATTGGAGGCTCAGATTGTAGACCTAGGATACGATTTGGAGCACCATCAGCAGGTGCGTGCGCAATTGCGCACAACGCAGCAATGGCGCTTGCAATATCAGAACCTTGAGAATGCCCGCCGGGAGCTACCCCAAGTTGACCAACAGCTGGGCACCCTGGCAGATGAACACCAGCAAATGCAGGAACTGGCATCAACCATCGCGACACAAATCCAGGCTCTCGTACAGAAAATTGAACAGTGCCCTGATTCCCAGCCTCAAATCAACACATTACAAGCGCGGATGCGCGATCGCCAACATCAGCGTGAACAGGCCCTAGCTCAAGCGGGGGCACTGCAGCAGCGCCTTCTACATATCGATCAGATGCAAGAGCAGGTCGTGCAGCAGCAAGCAGTCCTGCATCAGGCCCAACATAGTCTTAGGGTGCATCAGGAACTGGCTCAGGCATTTGGCCGTAATGGTCTGCAAGCGTTATTGATTGAGCAGGTCTTACCACAGTTAGAGGCCGAAACCAACCATATCTTGGGACGACTCAGCAATCATCAATTCCATGTCCGATTTGTGACCCAACGAGTAGGACGCAGTCGCCAGGGTAAGCTCATTGACACCCTCGATATCGTGATTGCCGATGCTCAGGGGACCCGTCCCTATGAGACCTATTCAGGCGGCGAAGCATTCCGCGTGAATTTCGCAATTCGCTTAGCGCTCGCTCGCCTCCTAGCCCAGCGCTCAGGAACCCCGCTGCAAATGCTGATTATCGACGAGGGGTTTGGAACTCAGGATCGCGAAGGCTGCGATCGCCTCATTGGCGCCATCAATGCGATCGCTCCAGACTTTGCCTGCATTTTAGCGGTCACCCATATTGCCCATTTTCGGGAGGCATTTCAAACCCGCATTGACGTCCGGAAAATGCCGACGGGCTCGGAAATTTCATTGGCAATGTGATTGCCCGTGGGGGCGAAGCATGGGCGGAACTGCCTAGTCTGCAATTCCAAACACATCATGCGCCCATGCCTCGCCCTACACGCGCACCAACTGCATAACCATCCCTTCCCGAGCTAGGTGAATGTTTGAAAACT
Organism: Cyanobacteria bacterium J06626_18; assembly: GCA_038523735.1. GTDB lineage: Bacteria > Cyanobacteriota > Cyanobacteriia > Phormidesmidales > Phormidesmidaceae > SIO1E4. The sequence goes on from JBCBJE010000569.1 coordinate 3,203, forward strand.
GCTTGTGAATTTCACTTTCCATCTGCTCCAGATAATCGTCATCATGGGCAGGGTTATGGTGAAACAAAATCAGTTCCTCTATTTGGGCCTGCTTCGCTATCTCAATAGACCGTTCCCAGGGAATGTTAGCGCTACCATTGAGGTCGTGATAGGCCGTATCAGAGTAAGTACCGTCATAGATAACGAGGTCTGCTCCCTGCACAAGATAGAGCAGATTCTTATTGGTTCCTTCCGTCAGGTCATCGGTATCAGTGGCATACACTAGCGATCGCCCAGCATGGCTAATCCGGAATCCCAATGCACTGGTAGTAGGGTTGAGCGCGATCGCCTCGACAGTCGCCCCATTCGGCAGCTGGATCAGAGTACCGGCTGAAATATTGTGAAACGTCATCTCAGCCGCCATTTTTTGCAGCGGCGTAAAAAAGTTAGGCCGCAACATCTGCTCCATCAGCGACTGCTTGATGGAAGCTCCATTGGGTGCAGGCGCGCCATAAATGTCGAAGCGATTGCCAGCCGCAAACGCGGGGATAAAGAAAGGAAACCCTTGAATCCGATCCCAGTGGACATGCGTAAAGAAAATGTGGGCATGAATTTGGGCTTCAGCATGCAACAAATGTTTGCCCAAAGCTCTCAGGCCAGTCCCCCCATCAAAAATCAGTCGCTGCTCGTCGATGAGCACCTCGACACAAGCTGTATTTCCCCCGTATCGAACATTTTCTGCCCCTGGCGTTGGCACACTCCCTCTGACGCCCCAAAAACGCACTGTGAAGTCTGGGCGCAGAGAAACCTCCTCCGCCGTTGAGGAGTCATGGAGTGATTCACCTGTCAGCATTGAAGCGTGTAGATCTGACATCGCACAGTTAGCAGTTGGGAAGTATATAGCCAAAGATAGTACGAGTATAAAAAGTATGGGCTATTAGAGACTCGACGTTAATGTATATTCTGCATCTCTAACGCTTTTTCGGGAAACTCTGGCGGTTTCTCAATACCAAATAA
>JBCBJE010000570.1:0-4192 GCA_038523735.1 Cyanobacteria bacterium J06626_18
AGATTCGCACTGCGCTCAGTCACTACGAAGACGTTGCCAACATCACATTTCAGGAAAAGAACAGCGGAGGCACTTTGCAATTTGGCTATGCCCAAACCTTCGCTGACCTTAATGGTGATGACGAATATACACCTGTAGGTGGCTTGGGTGGGTTTCCGAGGGCCTCGGGGTCAGCATCGGTTGTGGTTGACCGCGACACTACTGACTTTAGTCCGGGAAGGTGGGGCTATCTTGTGTGGCTCCACGAGCTTGGACATGCAGCGGCTGGCTTAGTTGACGTCACCATGGGGCGCAATCCCGGTGACAAATACTCGGATGCTTACGAGAAATTGGGTACAGGCATGGATGGCCAAACCTTGAGTGCTGCGCAAGACAGCACCAAGTACACGGTCATGTCTTATAACGATCATCCCGACATGCCAGGGGTTCATCCCAGAACTCTCATGCTCTATGACATTGCCGCAGTTCAAGCCTTGTATGGCGCGAACTGGAGCCACAATTCAGGCAACACGACATACTCATGGGATTTGAACGAGACGTTTGTCGAGACGATTTGGGATGGGGGTGGCTTCGACACCATCGATGCCTCGAATCAAACTCGCCGCTCAGTCATCAACTTGCGAGCTGGTAGCTTCAGTTCAATTGGCTCCTACAACGGTTATAGGGATGCTGCCGGCAATCTAGCCATTGCTTACGGTGCAACGATTGAGAGTGCCAAGGGTGGCTGGGGAGACGATGTCATCGTCGGTAATGAGGTCGGCAACTACCTCTACGGGAACGCCGGTAACGATACGATCGCCGGTCTTGACGGCAACGATCATATCTACGGCCATGATGGAGATGATGTGCTCTCTGGGCAAAACGATCGCGATTACATCTATGGCGGTAACGATGATGATCGGATCTATGGCGATGGTGGCCGTGATCTTCTCGCGGGTGGTGACGATAACGACATCCTCTACGGCGGCAGCGACAACGATCTGCTTTTCGGCGGCAAAGATCAGGACACCCTGCACGGCGGCGAGGATGACGACGTTCTGTATGGACAACAGGGAAATGACTATCTCTATGGCAATACTGGCGAGGATACGCTTTATGGCAACAATGGCAACGACGTTTTGAACGGGGGCGCTGACCGCGATCGCCTTTATGGTGGCAACGACAACGACCACTTGTACGGTGAGGGCGGCAATGATTACCTGAACGGCGGTAGCGGTGGTGACTTCTTTGCGGGTGGCATGGGGGACGACCTGTATGTGGTCGATGACGCGGGCGATACCGTCACCGAATATGCGGGTGCCGGCAATGACAAGGTGGAAGCCTCGGTTTCTTACACGCTTAATGCCAACGTCGAGAATCTCCTAATGACGGGGTCTGCCGCGATCGACGGAACCGGCAACAGCCTGGACAATCAGCTGTTGGGCAACGGTGCCAACAACCAGCTGAATGGTAAAGCTGGCAAAGATATCATCCGAGGGAAAGCAGGACGCGATCGGCTTTTCGGCGATGCTGGCAATGATGAACTCTTTGGGGATGCTGGCAATGATGAACTCTTTGGAGGTGACGGCAAAGACTTCCTGATGGGCTTCGGGGGAACGCCGTCGATTCAACCATCCAATAGTACTCAGCGTGAGACACCCCAACAAGACAATGACTTAACTTACAGCGGCAGTATCGACTCTGTTGAATTCAGCATCGGCTCTGCTACTCTACTGGATAGCTCGGTTGGGACTCTCCTGGGTGGGGCTGACAAGACTACTCTCGAGCCCTACTACAAGCTGTTTGGCGAATACGATACGCTCACTGGCGGCAGCGGCTTTGACACATTTGTCTTGGGCAACCATCTTGGGTCTTTCTATAAAGGGGCTGGGTATGCCGTCATCACTGACTTCACAACCTCAACTTACAAGAATCCCATTTGGGGGAGTACAGATACTACTTTGACGACAGAGACAGACACCCTGCAGTTTTCTGGTGCTTTGAGCAACCACAGCGCCCAGTGGAGCGACGCCTTAAGCTCAGACGTCTTGAATTACAACATCAGCGATCGCTTTACAACGGCTGAAGACACGATTCAAGTCTATGGCTCTTTGAGCAATTACACCCTGGACTACAGCACCAACTGGGGGGGCAGTGCCGACTTAGATACGGCAATCTACCAAGGCAACGACCTGATTGGCGTCGTCCAAGACAACACCAAAATTTTCTTGACCGATGCCTACTTCACAACGGTTTCTTACCTGACCTAACCACGCAGTACAGCATCGCGATCGCCTCACGTGGTCAGGTATCGGTATATCCATAAAACAAGCAATCTCAGCTCGACGGCTGGGATTGCTTGTGTGTCAAGGCATCAATCGATTCCACCCAAAGCGGTTTCAAGATATTTGCCCATTCCTGCAGAACTTTTATTACCGCCTTGATGGTGTTGACTCCGAAACTGGCCGAGCCGTTGAGAGAAAAAGCAGTGCTGTCAGGCGCAATATGTCCAGAGTTAAGTGCTCGTCCTCAGTGAAAAAGATTGAGGCACTCAGCACATATTTCAGCACATATTAATGTTGGGTAATCATACATATGGTCACCTTTTAAGTGGCGATTATCCTTGCCGACTGCAGTCACCCTCATTCAACACACACCCATGCTTAAGTTCTACTTCCACCACACGCCTAACCCAATGAAGATTGCGCTCTTCCTGGAAGAGGTCGGTCTTGACTACGAGGTCATCCCCGTTGATACCTTCAAGGGCGAACAGCACGCTTCAGCCTTCCGCGCTATCAATCCGAATGAGAAGCTGCCCGCGATCGACGATGACGGCACAATTGTTTTTGATTCCACCGCAATTTTGCTCTACCTGGCGGCGAAAACAGGACGCTTCAATGGCACACCGGAAACGCGAGGCGAACTGCTCTCCTGGCTGATGTTTGTCGCGACCGGCGTCGGCCCCTTCTCAGGACAATGCGTGCATTTCACCTATGTCCACAAAGACAGCACCTATGCTTCCAATCGCTACCGACGTGAAGTCGAGCGCCACTACGGCATATTGGACGACCACCTGGCCGATCGCGAGTTCATCGTCGGCAACGAATATTCCATTGTGGACATTGCTGGCTGGGGCTGGCTCGATCGCGCCACCCGCGTTCTGAATGACGAAAACGCCCTCGACGCCACCTCAAACCTGAAACGTTGGTTCCAGGCCATTGACGCCCGTCCTGCCGTTGCCCAAGCCCGCGCCCTGAGCCAAAAATTCACCTTCAAATCTGAGTTTGACGAAGAAACGAAGCGATCGCTCTTCCCACAGAACTTCCCACCAGCTGCATCAGCAGTGTAGACCGATAGGGAATCCGCCATGCCCTTTCTAAGCCCACAAACCCTCCCAGACATTTTTCGGCAAGACCTGAGTCGCTATGCGGCGCTTGTCCAGTTCCTCCAATCAGTCATGCGAGGTGAATCAGCGTTTTCTCCTGGTGAGCGCGAACTGATTGCCGCCTATGTTTCGGGCTTGAACGCCTGCGACTATTGCCATGGGGCACATCAGGCGATCGCCACCGATCTAGGCATCGACTCTCAGCTACTGGAAGCGATGCTGCAGGATCTCGACACAGCTCCCGTCGGCGATCGCTTCCGTGCTGTCTTGGCTTTGGTACAAAAGCTGACCCTGACGCCCAGCAAAGTGACGCAGGGCGATATCGATGCGGTTGCTCAAGCTGGGTGGTCGGAACGCGCGATTCAAGATGCGATCGAAGTGTGTGCGCTGTTTAGCTTTATGAACCGCATCGTGAATGGGTATGGTTTTGAAACGCCCGACGGCCAGCAGATGGCGGCGATGGCTAAGGGCATTAATACTCACGGCTACGAAGCGCCCCTGACGATGAAAGCGGAATAGATGTTACTCTACTTGCCGTTTTCGCCAGTAGTCAGGTCTGCGTTTTCCATGAGCGATCGCAACTATCCAAATGGACTGTTCAAGTTCTGCATAGAAAATAACAAAAGGGAACCGTTGGAGGATATATCGACGTAAACCCGTGAGTTTGTAGGCAGCTCCTAAATTTGGATTTTGTTGGATTTTGCTGATAGATCGCTCTACCTCAGTTAGAAAATCGAGTCCCAAACCTGCTTTCTGATCTTCATAATAAGAAATTGCAGCATCGAGTTCTTCTATAGCTTCACTGTGAACAGTGACCAGCTTCATGAG
>JBCBJE010000571.1:0-4169 GCA_038523735.1 Cyanobacteria bacterium J06626_18
CAACGGGAACTGGATGTGCTTCGACTGCTCAACACCGAACTCTCTGGCCCCGAAATCGCCAGTGAATTGGTCGTGGCTTTGAGTACTGTGCGCACCCACACCAAGCGTATCTACAGCAAGCTCAATGTCACCAATCGTCGAGCCGCTGTGAAACGAGCTGCAGAACTGGGGTTGCTTTAACCTAACTTCGGGATATGGAGTGTGCATGTTGCCTACCCAATTCTTGCCATCTACATCAAGACAAGTGAGGCCATAGAGTCAGTAAACAAAATTCCCTGCCAACGCCTTGAGTCTCACGTTACGTCACCCCCTAGCATCTAATCATCAACCGCACTCTTCTGAATAGGAGCTGAAGGGCTTTATGTCTAACCTGCTGCAAATTGGTGAATTGGCTAAACAGACCGGGCTGTCAATCCGCACCTTGCGGTACTACGACGAGATTGGTCTGCTGGTGCCTTCGCACCGCACTGAGGCGGAATATCGACTCTACAGCGAAGCAGATATTGCCCGACTCCAGCGAATCCTATCGCTGCGGCAGTTGGGGTTTGCGCTTAAGGAAATCCGCGAGTGTCTGGAGAATCCCGAATTTTCCTTACCTCAAGTCATTGACCTGCATCTAGCGCGCCTGCAAGAGCAGATGGCGATATCGCGATCGCTCTTTACCAAGCTCAGCAACATTGCTCAGCAGCTCCAAATCTCTCAGTCCGTTGCGGTTGAAGACCTCATTACCACAATGGAGACGATTACCATGACCCAGCAATATTTGACCCAAGAACAGCACGATTTACTAGAAGGTCGACTCAATCAAGACCAACAGGCCGAATTGCAGCAGTTTCTGACACAAGTGCGATCGTATCTAGCCGAGGGGCGTGACCTCAACGATCCAGAGGTACAGCAAATGGCGTGGCAGTGGCGGGAAGGACTTCTTTCCCTCGTCGGTGGCGACCTACAGTTCTACGAAGCGCTGATGCGGCTTTACCAACAAGAAGGAGCCGAAGCGGCTAGCTGGGGCAGGCTAGATGGGCCAACGATGGAATACATTCTCAAAGCGGTGGCGATGCTGTCGGTGCGGGAAGAGTTATCGGTGCGGGAAGAGTTGGTGGGTTTTGCGCTGGGTCGCTTAGCACCAGAAACTTATGCGGTGCTTACCCAAGGGCAGGCAGCCATGCGCGAGTTGCAGCTCAACTTTTTGGGTACGGAAGGTCTGCTTCTAGGAATGCTTGCGGTTGAAACGAGTGTGGCAACCCAAGCTCTGGGAGAACAAGGCGTGGACTTTGCCACAGCAGAAAACCTGATTCGCGACTGGTTAGCCAACCACACCGTGCCACCTGCCGACATTCCCACCGAAATTCCGTTTACCCCCCGCACCTGCCGCATATTGGAACTAGCCGCTAAGCAAGTGCAAAGGCAGAGAGAAGGTCAGATTACCCCGCAGCATCTGCTGCTCGGCATTTTGCAGGAAGGCGAAACGGGGGGTGGCCTGGCGATGCACGTCTTGCAAACATGCGATGTGGACTGCGATCGCCTGAAACAACAACTCGGTAATCCCTGCTGACCCTATTCCTAAATCCCCACATGTGGGGACAACGGCTCCCCATATCCGTCTGTATTTTGGAGTTGTTCGTGCAGAAGGTCAACGAGATCGCAATTCCCATGAGTCAACCACACCATTCAACCGACGATCATCCACCACTTGACCAGTACGAAATTCGTGTCAAGGGACATCTTGATCAGCGGTGGAGCCATTGGTTTGAGGGATTTGCGATCGCACTCAAAGACAACGGTGAAACGCGGTTGTCTGGCCCAGTGGTTGATCAGGCCGCGCTCTACGGCGTGCTGATTAAGATGCGTGATTTGGGGCTGCCGCTGGTCTCGGTCATGCTGGCTCAAACAAACAAACATTCAGACAAAGGAAAACAACCATGAATGTGCAGAAACAAATGCTGACAATGGCGATGAAAGCAAAGCTATCCACCCTGTGGATGTTCTATCTCTTCAATACGATATTTCGAGATATTCACGAATTTATTGAGCCTGGCTTCATTGAACAGGTGATGACCGGGACATTCAATGGTATTCAGATAACAGAACATCTGTTGCTCTTCGGTGGTTTCGTGGCGTCAGTGCCAATTTCTATGGTTCTCCTCTCTCGACTATTACCCTACGATGCAAATCGCTGGGCCAATATCGTTGCCGCTTTAATCACCCTCGCGTTTGAGATCAACAATGGCACAACCGATCTGGATGATACCTTGCATATGATCCTTAAAATCGCAGCTTTGTTATTTATAATTTGGTCGGCCTGGCAGTGGCGGAACCCGGCTCCCAAGCCTTACTCAACCCGTCAAGAAGCATAACGTGCCACAGATGCGAGACATGAAGAAACCGTTTAATTCAATCAACGAGGATGTGATGAACGCTTCAGCTAAATTTTGGAATAAAGTCGCCGCAGGTTACTCAAAACAACCTATTACGGATGAAGCCGCCTATCAGAAGAAACTACAGATCACGCGGGAGTATTTTCAGCCCAGTATGGACGTGCTGGAGTTTGGTTGCGGCACCGGATCGACGGCCATTGCTCATGCGCCGTATGTGCAACATATTCGAGCCATTGATTTCTCAGCAAACATGATTGCGATCGCCCAAACGAAAGCCGACGCCCAGAATATCCAAAACGTCACCTTTGAGCAAGCCAGCATTGACGAGCTGAGCGTTCCCGACCGCACTTACGATGCGGTGCTGGGCTTGAATGTTTTACACCTACTCGACAATAAGGAAGAGGCGATCGCCAAGGTCCATAACATGCTCCAACCTGGCGGACTTTTCATCACCAGTACAGTGTGCCTGGGGGATACGATGGCTTGGTTCAAGCTGATTGCACCCATTGGTAAAGTCTTGGGACTTTTTCCATTAGTCAAGGTCTTTACGGTGAAAGATTTAGAGAAAAGTTTGACTGATGCGGGGTTTGCGATTGACACCCAATGGCAACCGGATGATTATAAATCGCCCATCGGTAATGCGAAAATCGTGTTCATCGTGGCGAAGAAGGCTGAGTAGAGTTGAAGGTTGGATCCCTATGAATAAAATCGCTGTATTTGGCAATACGGGTGGCGGTAAATCCACATTAAGCAAACGGTTGGCTGAGATGACCGGCTTACCCTGGGTGCCGCTTGATTCATTGCAGTACCGACCCGGTGGCGACGAAGTCCCCCACGCTGAGTTCAAAGCCGCTCACGATGCGCTATTACAACAGGACCAGTGGATTGTGGATGGCTTTGGCTCAATGGATACCCTATGGAATCGTTTAGCCGTGGCCGACACCTTGATCTATCTCGATATGCCCGTGCTGCAACATTACTGGTGGGTGACCAAACGCTTTCTGCAAGGGGCCTGGGTAACCCCCGCCGGTTGGCCAGAAAATAGCCCAATCTTGCGCGGCACACTGAAAAGCTACGCCACCGTCCGGCTGTGCCACGCCAAACTGACGCCCCGGTATCGGGACTATGTGGAAACAGCTAAGGCCACAAAGCAGGTTTTTCACTTGCGATCGCGCCAAGACATCACCCAGTTCTACCAGGCCATAGCAAAACGACCCAGGAGCTGAACCATCATGCCCCTTATGCCAAGCCCATCTGCGCCATTGATGTCTCTTCCAACATGATTGCCATTACCTATGACGATGACACTGGATCATGTGTTCATACTGGTTGAGCCGGAAGCTAAGGTAGCTGACCGGCTGCTTGAACACGGTTTTCAAGAAGGGCCGAGAAACACTCATCCAGGTCAGGGCACTACCAACCGCAGGTTTTATTTTGCCAATGGAATGCTGGAGTTTATCTGGGTGCAAGATGCCGATGAAGCGAGAAATGGACCCGGTCGAAGCTTACTCTTTTCTGAGCGAGCTGAAGATCCTACCGCATCGCCATTCGGCATCATTTTTGTGCCCTGTGAAGATAATGCCAGTCCCGACATGCCCTTCCCTGGCTGGCATTACCAACCTACTTACTTTCCATCCCCAAAAGGGTTCCATGTGGGCGCAAATTCCCAAAATATTGCTGAACCGCTATGTTTCTATTTTCCATCCCAGGATCCAGGAGTCCCGAAACCCCAACCTCACCCCAACCCTCAGACGATTAGTGAAGTGATTATTTCCACCCCCTCAACCGATA
>JBCBJE010000572.1:0-4165 GCA_038523735.1 Cyanobacteria bacterium J06626_18
GGGGGGATGGGGGGATGGGGTCATGGGCGATAAGGGTAGGAGGGTGATGAATCGCGTCTGTACGGAGGGCGGAGGGCGGAGGGCGGGGGGATTAATTGGGGGGCGAGGGATGGATTTTGGCGAGGAGGAGATCGCAGGCGATTTCGATTTTAGTGGCGCATTGTCGGTAGCTCTCTAGGTCGGTGTCGTAGGGGTCATCGATGTCGGGTTGAGTGGTGTTGCCGATGTATTCGTTCAAGGTGAATAGCTTGGGGGCTGAGTTGGAGATTCGGGCAACGAGCAAGATCTTTTGGGGGCGGGTCATGGTCAGGATAAGGTCGGCCCAGTCCAATAAGTCTCTATTCAACCGTTGGGATTGGTGGGTGCTGTCAATATTCTGTTCCTGCAAAATGATTTCCATGGCAAATGACATGGGGTAGCCAGTGCCGGCGGCAGTTCCTGCCGATTTCACCTGAATGTTTGAGGCTCGTGAGGCTGATCGGGAGACAGGTGTTAAACAAGCGACTTTGTGGCGTACTAGCGCTGCGGCCAAGGGGCTGCGACAGGTATTGCCGGAACAGACAAAGAGAATATTCAAGATCGCACCTCCACTGGTTGGGCAATAAGTTCGGGACGGGGCAAGCATCTGTAAATGTATGCACATTGGTCCCGCACATCTTGCTTGTTTCGGGGAACAGGGAATAGAGAACAGAGTGTGTTTGATCAGACTGCATGTCGCTACAAAGAAACTGTTTTGGCAACTGCGTAGTGCTGTAGCGAGTGTTGACTGCACGGGCAGACTCAAACAAAAAACGTCATATTTGCTTCGAAGGGGGCTGCTCTAGCACTGGCGAGCCGCGATCGCCAATCGCCGACATGCAGTTCTAACTTGTGGCCGTCAGGGTCTAAGAAGTACAAGGAATTGCCATCGCTCGTGTTTTCTTGCCACTGCGGAACTTGGGCCGCGTCGAGGCGCGATCGCCAATTCGCAAAGTCATCGGCAGCTATTGTGAAAGCCAAGTGGGTGTACTCTGGCAACGGAGCTGAACGAGTTGCCGGGTCAAGCGACAAACATAGCCACACGTCGCCAGCCAGCAGATAGGCACCTCGCTGCCAGCGGGCTAGGGGCTGACAGTCCAAGACGTCTTTATAGAAGGTGAAAGCTGCCTCTACATCCGCAACTGCCAGGGTTACGTGATTTAGACCTTTAATCATGTAGCTGTGACCTCCGTTATGATTGACGATGATTGAGCCGATTGAGCAGTAACAGGACCACTGATAACAGAGCCATCTGCCATAGCCCGACTGGGGGCTGTTCCAGACGCCTGCACTGTTGCCGAGCCCACCTGATCAGCCTTGGTTTGCTCGTAGTCCCGACGCAGTTGACGAATCAAATTAAGTTCTGCCTGGAAGTCAATGTAGTGGGGCAGCTTCAGATGCTGGACGAATCCCTGCGCCTCAATATTGTCAGCGTGATAGAGCACAAATTCTTCATCCTGGGCCGGTCCCTCCAGTGCTTCCCCTAAGTCTTTAGCCTGCAGTGCCCGATCTACCAGTGCCATCGCCATAGCTTTGCGCTCGTTGTAGCCAAAGGTAAGGCCATAGCCCTGAGTAAACTGCGGCGGAATTTCTTTACTGCCCTTGAACTGGTTCACCATTTGTACTTCAGTGATGGTGATGTCCGCGATCGCCACCTCAAACCCCAGCTCCTCTGGAAATATCACCACCTCCACCTCCCCTAACCGAATTTCACCGGCAAAAGGGTGGTTCGTCCCATAGCCCCGCTGCGTCGAATACGCCATCGATAGCAAGAAACCCTCATCGCCTCGCGCTAGGTTCTGCAAACGAGCATCCCGACTCGTCGGTGTGGTGAGCGATTGGCGGGTGAGATCGAAGGGAGGATGGGGAGATGAGGAGATGGGGAGGTGAGGGGATGGGTTTGTTCTTTGTTCTTCGGTCTTCTCTATTTCCTGTTCTCTATTCCCTGTTCCCTGTTCCCTATGCTCCCACTCTCCTACTCCCCTCTCAACCAACCCCTCCCGCGCCAACAGATCCAAGACTCTGGGCGTCGCTTCACCAATTTCAGCAATCTCATTTGCTGGAGCGGGAAACTGATTGTCTTCTGCGGCTAGTTTGAAATCGAGAAGACGATGGATGTAGTCGAAGGTAGGGCCGAGTTTTTGGCCCCCAGGCGCATCTTTGAAGATGGCGGAAATGCGCCGTTGGAGAGTCATGCAGCAGGTGTCGATGGGTTCGCTGTAGTAGAGGCGGGGGAGGGTAGTGCGGTAGGCCCGGAGGAGAAATGCGGCTTCGACCAGGTCGCCCCAGGATTGCTTGATGGCCAGGGCCGCCAGGTCGGGATCGTAGAGACTGCCTTCGGCCATGACGCGATTAACTGCCAGTTGCATCTGCTGCTTAATTTGTTCCAGGGATAACTCGGGGATAGTGGGGTCGCCACGACGCTTTGCTTGCAATAGCGCTTCAGCATTGCGGATAGCCTGTTCTCCACCTTTGACTGCAACGTAGGGCATGGAATCCTCTGTATCTCAACTTGAAAGCTGTAGCCGTGCTGGGTGAATCCTAGCGATTCGTAAAAAGCATGTGCCCGATCGCGCTGGCGATGAGCCGAAATCACCAGTTTGTAACACCCGGCTTGGCGACACTGGGCGATCGCCCAATGCATCATCTGGCGCCCAATGCCTTGTCCTTGTCGCTGCGGATCAACAGCCACGGCTTCAACGATGCCAGAGGACGTCCCTTGATGAATCAAATTATCCATAACTAGCAGGGTAAATGTGCCCACGACTTCCTTTTCTGATTCCGCCACGTACAAACCGTAATTGGGATATCGCTGCATTTTTTCAAAGCGTTGGACGGCGGCGTCGAAAGCTAGTCCAGCAACGTTATCCAAGGCTGGCTGGCGATAAAGTCTCAGCACCTCTGGTAAGTCAACTAAATTCGCTGAGCGTATCTGTACTGTCATACCAGAACTTTCTGAGAATTTTGAGTAAGCCGAGCGGTCCGAGGCAAGCCCAAGACTTGACTGTCGGTAAAACACCAACAGTCGATGCCTAGGGGATAGCCCGCAGATATTGCCTGCCAGTGCTGCCAGAAGTGAATGGGCAGAGGCAGCGTGATCGTAATGGCATTGAGAATCCCCGGTCCCTGTAGAGTCATAGGAAGACCTCCCTCTAGAGCGGGTAGCTGAATGAAGAGTGAGGTCGAGGCTTCTGGATATTCGACAGTGCCTTGTTGAAAGTTATCCAGGCTGGGAGCCGTAGCGATATCCCCAATCAAGGCCAAGTCTGCTGCTTGAGAGTCAGTCGTGAATCGACAGCCTGTATGAAACAGCAGCCACGACCGAACGTTCTCTAGCGTTCCCGGCTGTAGCCAAAGGACCGTTTCTAGGTCGAGGAGTGTTAGGCATGCAGCCGCACAACTGGGGCTCAAGGGTGAGGGGGGTGACAGCGTGGCCGTCGTTTGAGGGATTCCGGGGCGAGCCAAGGCATCCAACAAGGCGCGAAAAGTTCGTTGGGCGTCGTGAACAGGATTTGGGAAGCCGGGTAGTTTGGTGGGCATGGGCAGAGAGGAGGTGGAGTAGGGGGGACACATTGGGAGATATGGCAACGGGTCTGGGAGAAAGATCTTGGCCCCAATGCGTCGCCCGGACGCGGGGGAAGTGGGAATTATGAGTCGCCTCGGAGCAGGGTGAAGAAGTTGACGCGGGTTGTTTCGGTCTGCTGGGCTTGGTGTTCTTGCTGGGCTTGGTAAGCTGCCTGTAGCGGAGCCAGCACCTGAGTGTGTACGCGATCGCGCCAGGCAGGGTGCTGTAGCAGCGCGTCACAAACAGCAGCTAGTTCAGCGTGACGCTGCGATCGCCCCGCGACATAACCAAACCCAGCAATGGGTTCACCGGTCGGCAAGGGCAGCTGGACGACACAGCGGGTCAGCGTCATTTCGCCTAAGTTGAAGGGAGCTCCGGAGCCTTCGGTGCGCCCGCGTACCATTGCTAAACCGATTTCAGGCGATCGCAGGAAACTGTATTCAGGCAATGCTTCTAGGGTGGCTACAGATTCCTCTAGAAGTGCTAAGGGAGCTTTTGCCAACGTTGTCATCCAGGCTTGTCTCGGCAGCACTGCTTTTACCATGAGTTAATGCTCAGTTAACCGAATCTTGAACTCATCTA
>JBCBJE010000573.1:0-4153 GCA_038523735.1 Cyanobacteria bacterium J06626_18
CCCAGTTTGAGTCTGGTGCATCAGTGTCAACTGCAGGGTATCAGTCGTTCGAGTCTGTACTACCAACCGTTAGGCCCGTCAGAGGAGGAACTAACCCTGCTGCGACTGATAGATGAGCAGTATCTAAAAACGCCGTTCTACGGTAGCAGGCGGATGAGTGTGCATTTGCGTCAGCTGGGCTACTCAGCGAATCGAAAACGGGTGCAGCGGCTGATGCGTCAGCTCGGCCTACAAGCGGTCTATCCCAAACCGAAACTGAGCCAGCCGCATCCCGGCCACAGGGTGTATCCCTACCTGCTGCGTGGAGTTGAGATTGAGCGTGTCAATCAAGTCTGGAGTACCGATATCACCTATTTGCCGGTGCTCAGAGGGCATTTCTATCTGGTGGCGGTGATGGACTGGTTTAGTCGGAAAGTACTGAGCTGGCGGATTTCGAACACGATGGACGGTCAGTTTTGTATTGCGGCGTTGGAGGAAGCTTTAGCGACATTTACCCAACCGTCGATCTTCAATTCTGACCAAGGTGCTCAATTTACGGCTAATGCCTTCACCGACTGTCTGAGGCTGGCTGGGGTTGAGATCAGTATGGATGGGCGAGGACGCTGTCACGACAACATCTTCATTGAGCGGCTGTGGCGGTCGGTGAAATGGGAGCTGATTTATCTCAAGACGTTTGAGGATGGGCGGCAGTTATCCCGGGAGGTGACGGACTGGTTCCACTGGTACAACCGGCAGAGACCGCATCAGTCGTTGAATTATCGGACACCGGATGAGATTTATTTTGAAGGAGGGGGATGAATGTGATTTGAGCTGTGATACGCTTTGGCACAAGAACAAATTTATTGATCTTTCAGAGCTTAACTGCCCTACAAAACTGTCCAAGCTCTGGGGTCCACTTCATATTGTACTATCCACTTTGGCATTCAATGCCTTTATTTCGCCGATAACCATAGCTGCATCTGGACCATTTTGGGAAAGGTGGTTCTGCTTTCGGCAACTCGTGAGATCGCAATGCCTAAATTGCGTCATGAGCAATGACTTGACTGCATGATTGTTGACCGGACGGTGAGCCGTGCGATCCTCCTTAGGACCTGCTTAGCCATTGCAACCCCTCGGAGGTATCAAAATCGTTCTGACTTTCATTAGCCCGTCTAAGCTGATGGATGTGAGTAATAGTGGTTGGCACAGTCTACTCTGATGCGCTTGGGAGAACTTCGGCAAAGTATCTATTGCCCTCTCTGAAGAGGCTGAAATTTAGAGCGTTTATATGCATTTTAGAGAATATGCATCCATAGAAATACGCTACCCTCCACTGACTGTACTATCCCTTTTCTGAAGTGTTGTATCTCATGTGTGATTCTCTCCATTATTCAGATATAAAATGGTGAAACTTAGCTGAAAACGATGATTTTTACTGTCTAAAGCGTCGGCAAGAACTATCTTGCTGAAAAGCGATGCTGTTAAATTCCACTTGCAGGGAACTAGATAAAATACCTCTTATCCTCTGTGGGCCTATTCTGCGACGAGTTGAGCCCAGGTCGATAAGTGTTTTCGTCGCGCTCAAAAAGCCAAGATACGTAGAGTTGGTTCTGTATGAATCAACGCGTCCCTCTGACCCCGATCAGGTGTTAGTGTCCCATCGTTCGCTAGCACAGTCCTTGGATAAAACTATTCCCTTGGGACAGCATCTTCATGCTTTGACGGTGACGCTTAGCCTGCCGGATAGTGTGTCAGAACTTACTTCTGGTAGGCTGTATGGCTACGACTTGCGGTTTCGTCAGCATAATGAGGACGCAGTTTTTACGACGTTGGCGGATCTAGCCGATGACAATCGTGGAGAGAGCTTGCTATCTGGCCCATATGGGCTGGGTTACGAACAGGGGCATCTACCCGGCTTTGTTTTGCCGCCACAAGACTTGACACAGCTCACTCTCTTTCATGGTTCCTGTCGTAAGCCACATGGTGGCGGGCGGGATATGCTGGCCGCGCTTGACGATCTAATCACTGGGCAGGGAAGCAAAGAGCTAACGCAGCCCTTTCTAGATCCTCAACTGCGTCCCCATCTGCTGCTACTGACAGGGGACCAAATTTACGCCGATGATGTTTCTCCGTCGCTGTTGAGATCGCTTCATGACAGTGCCAATCAGCTGCTGGGCTGGCGAGAGGTGCTACCCACTGCGGATCGGCTAACCCAGCAGTTTGTGCAGTCAGTGACTTCACTGCGAAATCAGAGCCAGGCGCTGCTGGCCCCGTCCGCAGGAAATATCAGCCTTCCTGAAGTGGAGGTGTCTCCCTATAAGCTCAAAGCACCGCTCTCGCTCGAACTGGCGACCCAGTTGGTAGCGGTACTGGCGGAACTTTTGGCGGCGGTGGCGGCGCTGATTGAGGCGCTGCCGTTGCCAGGCTTGTCCATCAAAAACTGGATCACCCAGCCGGTGATGCTGTTATTAATACGGCGGCAGCTCCAGAGCAGTCGCGACGAGATCGAGGAGAAGCGAGCTGAGTTAGCGGACAGAGTTGCCCAGGCGAGTCGCGATTCCGTGGCGGCGGATTCAACCATTGGTGAGCTGAGGGCGCTGCTAGCAGAGCTCGTTGCGTACCTGAACAGTTTGGATAGCGTTTTCAGCGAACTGGCGTCGGACAGTGACTGGGGCTCGATCAAAATAGACGATACCCCCTATCAGCCAAGCCGCATTGCCCCACCGCAGCGAGCGGCTGAGCTAAAGGAATTTGCCCAACTGTCGAGCGACGAGATGGACGCTCACCTGATGTTTTTGGGTGAGTTTTACATGATGTATTTGTTTGTCTGGTCAGATGCGGTGTGGCCTAGAGTCCTTGACAAACATGGAGAGGAAACCGACGAGATTACGCTGGCAACGCCCCGCGATGCCGTCCCTAACTATGGTTTGCTGGGGAAGTTTAGACTTAGCAATATCGAAGCACAGCGACAGCACACGATTGCGTTTGGTAAAGACCTGCCCAAGGTGCGACGAGTGCTGGCCAATGTGCCCACGCTGATGATTTTTGACGATCATGAGGTGACCGACGACTGGAATATCAACTTTGACTGGGTCAGGCTGGTTAACCAGAGTGAGATGGGACCGCAGATCTTGCGTAACGCGCTGATTGCCTATGCCGTGTTTCAAGACTGGGGTAACCAGCCGTGGGACTACGTGGAGGGCACAGCCGGTCGGGGTATTTTGGAGCGTGCTCAGATGGGTGAGGATGGGGAGCAGCCCGATATTGCAACAAACCCCCCTGTACTTGACGAAGTTCTGAGCATTGGCAACTACACGCTTGACACCCAGGTAAACCTTTGGGATGAACTCGATACGCTGGACGATCAGCTAACCGGCGAGCATTCTAGAGGCTGGCATTATAATCGCGATCGCGATGCCGAAAATCGTAAACTCTGGCACTACGCCTATCCCCACCAGTTTGACGAGCGGCTACCGTTTCAAATCACCGTTTTAGACACTCGCACGCATCGCAGTTTTCCAGCGGGAAAGTTTCTGGAAAATGCCTTCTCTCACCTCAAGTCATTGCTGCACGAGGTGTCAGAACCCAGCCCCAGTCTGGGGTTGATTTCTCCGGCTGCGCTACTGTCGCCACAAGCCATGACGCTTCAGCTAGCTCGGCTAGAGCGGGAAGGTACGCACATTGTAGTCTCGCCTGCGCCCGTGTTTGGCTTGCCGCTGATTGAGGAATACGTGCAGCGCTTTTTTGTCGCCAAAGACAATCCTGAAACGTATGACGATGAGGCCTGGCTCAGCAATCCGCAGGCGTTTGTGGCGTTGGTGGAGCATCTAAAGGGACACGATGTGATTTTGCTTTCAGGGGATGTCCACTACGGCTTTTCTAACCGGGTTCGCTTTGCCTCCAAAACGGGACTACCTGCGCCTGGGGAGCGGCTAGTGCAGCTGTGTTCTAGCTCGCTTAAAAATGAGACTGCGATGACCACAGCCTTGGGTAACATCGGCCACAGTAGCGGGGCTTGGGAAATCTCGATGAATTTTCTCGACGAAGTTTCCCTAGAAGGGTGTGACCTAATATTAATGTACTGAGATAAGCGTTCTATGGTGTCGTAAGCTTTACAGGTAGCTAAGTGTCGTTCAAATGAGTGCGCAAATCATATCGAGTGATGCAAATTCGG
>JBCBJE010000574.1:0-4139 GCA_038523735.1 Cyanobacteria bacterium J06626_18
GCCTCACGCCGGCCAAATGACTGATTTAGGAATCTGAGACTCCTCCCTCGTTTCGTGGCTCATTAGGTAACGGAAGTTCATCACTAGAGCCAGATGCATGTAGTCGAAGAATTGCACTAACCACGTGAGGGACTTGACTGCCTGCTTTTCGTAACGCACATATAGTGATGAAAGTCTTTCCTCTAGCTTGTGAAAGATCATGGGGCAGCCCAGGACTAGATTCAGCAGAATGGCTGCGAATCCACACGGTGAGATTGCCTGGACATGTTTTTCAAGCAAACGCTCGGCCCGATTTGCCTTATATCCTACAAACATCAAGCTATCCAATATCTTTTTGAAGGCTTGAATCACAGTCGAACGCATCGCCCCGTTCGTCGTTTCCATGTCCTGCAGAGCCTTATGAAATTTTTCTTGATAGAGTTCTCTGCGATGATGGGGAAGCCGACTTAAAGGCTGGCTCATATACTCCAAAACATCATCGCGACATTCGTGGACTGTCTGCCCTGGAGTGTATCGCCCTCTGAACTGAATTGCCCGCGCCCGAAAACTGTTCTGCGGTGCTGTATTAAAGCACCGCAGACCCTTAACCAATTCCTCATCGGTTAAGTGAGTCGGGTTATGACCAGGCTGGAGTGTCCCTTTTTTATGGTGGTCTATATAGACGTTTAAAGCTGTCCGCAGAGCGTAGATTTTTTCCTTCCGCTTACGTTGGATGCCCTCAGTCAGCTTAATCCGCCGGGAAACATCCTTCGTTTGTCTGTCCCGACCATCTAAGTTTTGGATGTCTCTTGTCACACCCGCGTGAACATAGAGAAAACTATAGTCAGGAAATAGATTGCCAATAACAGGCTCTGCATCAGGCTCTGAATTTTCGTATAGCCTAGCCTGACGAAGAACACACTGATATTTTTCATCTTCGATATAGCGTCGCAGGGTCCGGCGCAACTTTTTGGTAGTTGCGTTCATCGCCTGCTCAGGAGCTGTTTTTAGACTTTCAACAAGGCGTTTTAGGTCGTCATGGCGACTGCCGTCGAGGTGCAAGGGGTTGATAGCTGTGTATATGCAGCGGTTAATAAATAGCAGCCCTTGATCCCCAGAAAAATCATCCCGTTTAACAATACGGTCGAGTGCTGCGACTACTTCCTGGTCCGCTTGTTTATCTACTAAAAGGGCGTAGACTACCTCACTGGTAGGTCGATCGAGCGGCGAACGTGTCTTATCTCTAATGAAATCGTATACAACTTCCTCATCACGAGGCGGTAGGACTCGGTAACTATGGTGGCTGTCCATATTCCTGACTATAGTGTGGCAGATGGTTTCCATCCTTAGCGGACAGAAAGGGGGCACCTCTACATCGCTCGAGTTGCAGTCCTCAAGTGACCTTCTCGAAAAGAACTTCAAAGTTCATCACTGAAGTTCCAGAAGCGAAGATGACAAACAAAGACTCAAGTCGAACCTATTTCTGAAAAGTGTTGGTATGAATGCTTCCCATTATTATCATGAAATTTCATGCGGATGGCAAACTATAGGAGTTCTTAGCGAAGAACCAAACATAAAAATTTATGATTACCCGTTAAATTTCGGCTGAAAATTCTCTGAGATGCTGCAACGTTGCGGTCGAAAGCCCCGCTACCTGGTCTAAGCTCACTCCGGTCATCGGGGGGGCGTCTGCTTCAATTTCCCAAATCAGACGTCCTGTTGGTACCTCCCAAAGCTGGACGCATGCAGCTGTCTGCCGCCTTTTATCGCCAGAACAGACGGTGAGTAGGCTGTCGCCTGTGTTATCAAGCCGGACTATGTTTGGGTGAATGTTTAAAGCGGCCATTGACTGAACCTCTTCTAGCGCTTGATCCCAACGGTAGAGATTGCCTCGACTGTCTAATCCAATCAAGCAGGTGCCGTTGCGACTGAAGGATAGTTTTGTGACTCCCTGCACGGTCTGAAAATTGCGCCAAGGGTCTTCGCCCAATTTGATGGAGGGGCACCCATCTAGAGTGCCTGCTAGGAGTAAGGCTGCGCTGCGCCACTGAGCCGCTAGTAAAATTCGCCCATCCGACGGTAAATCGTCTTGGATCGTGAGGTCTGGCAGATCCATCACATCCCAATGGAGTAGGCGATTGCCATGGCCAACGCTAGCGACGGACTCTCCTTCAGCGTCAAAAGACAACACACTCACTGGGCCTGTATGGGTCCGACACTGCCCCGCTACCATCGTCACTCTGTCATAAACACAGACACCGCCATCGGCTAAGCCAGCGGCAATGGCATCCCCACTTTGGGCCAAGTATCTGACCTCACTAGCGATTCCCCATTGTTTTATGGGCTGATGATTGCCTTCTATCCACCATCGATAAATCTCGTTGTTAACAGATATCACTACAACTTTTTGGGTGTCGATCGCGATCGCATTAATCGCTGCAGGTTGCTCACCGACCGGCCTGAACCGATAGTATTGATCGAGTTGAAAATGTTCATCGGCCCGTACCCAGCAGCCGATGCGCCCCTCTGTATCGCCAACGACAATAGCATTGCCATCGGCAGACATATCGGCCACCAGTCTGCCTTTGAAGACAAGCGGCAGGATCGTTGTTGGGTCAAACTGACAACCGGTTGCCTTCACACCTGCAAACTGAGCTTTACGTAAGTCAGCGCACCGGATCGTGGAACCGGCAATAGTGAATTCAGCCAAGGGAATTCCCAGAGCAACTGCAATATTCAGCAAGTTACCCATGCGATAGCCGGTGCTGTAACGGATCTTTTCGTCCGACTCCGGGGGTATTTGTGACATCAACTTTGCCAATAGCTGGCTCTGAGCGCTGCGGCTCCAGTAGGCACCCGTCCCCAGACTTTTGGCTAAAGGCTCAAGAATATATTGGTAGTGCCAGCGTCGATTCCAGGCAGGATCAAGCGGTCGGGTCAAAGGGTACTGCAGCAGTAGCCCCATATCCTTCTCCGCAAGCTGTTGACTAATGCGGTGAGCTAACCAATCGGCCAAAGCATAACGCAAGTAAGGCGGGTGCAAATCGTAAAGTCTTTTCCCTGTATTAGCCACGGCTGTTTGGCCCCTCACCAGTCCACGGCGCTGTAGCGATCGCAAGGCATTGACTCGTTTTTGCTCCGGTAGGTGGGGGATTGCTAGCTGCAGAATCGCCTGATAAGTCAGCGGACGTAACATCAGCCAAATCATCAACACCTTTTCGTCGGTAGAAATCGCATCGATGGCTTTACGCCAGAGGTTATCCTCCTGACTATTGCCTCGCAAGGGAGTTTTCAAGAACTGACGGATGCTGCCGTCGAAGACGTCATGTACTTTCTGCGCTGCGGCCAGCAATAGGCCAGGATTGCCTCCACAGAATTGAATTAAAGGCTGCCAGTCGGAGGGCTGGGTTCCGTGGGCTCTGCTTCTTAAGAGCGATCGCGCCCCTTCTTTCGAAAGGGCTGACACCTCAAAGTGATGGAGCGTCGTCTGTCGGGTTTCTAAACACCAAGGAGCCACTTGGCTAACCCAAATAATGCGCCCTTGCAGCGTCGGGTCCTGAATCACTTGTATCAGGAGTTGTACATAGCCACTACCCGATTGAAATAGGCCCGACAGTCTTTCAGCGTCATAGAGGACATCGGCATCGTTGATGACTAGCAGCAGCGGCTGTTCGAGCACAGTTCTGAGGGACACAGTCGGATCTTCTAATTGATCTGCCGAGGGCTTAGAACGATGAATCCGCTGATAAACCTTTTCGTAAAGGTGCCTGACCGTAGGTACTTCGGCGGCTAAATGCCAGTGAATCGGCGGAGCGTCGGATGTCTCTGATGCCGCTGCCTGTCGCTGTTGCTGCAGTTGATTAATCACGCTGTACACAAGCTCAGTTTTACCAATCCGCGGCATTCCAGTAACGCAAATTACCCGATGATGCGGATTTTGGAGCGCTTGCATCAGGCGGAGACTGTCGCGATCGCGCCCATGTAAAGGGGATGAATAATGGGCCTGTGTTTGCTTATACCAACGCTGTAGCTCATCGATGACGTTATCTTTAGAAACTTTGGTTTCAACAATGGTTCCTACCGTTTTCCAGAGCGCGGCGGCAACGTTGCGCAGATGCCCCGTTTTGACCTTGGCGTAGCTCTGACGGCGTAGTTCATCA
>JBCBJE010000575.1:0-4137 GCA_038523735.1 Cyanobacteria bacterium J06626_18
GATGCAGGCTCCTGGGGTTTCTTTGACCCGCTGCAACAGCGCTCGATAGGTCCGCTTGTCTTTGGGGACAACCTCATAATACAGGTTGGGCCGGTTGAAGCTGGCAACAAAAACGGCAGGATCATTTAAGCGCAACTGGCGGATGATATCCTCGCGCACACGCGCGGTGGCGGTGGCAGTGAGAGCCATCATCGGTACTGTCGGAAAGGCGCTCCGCAGTCGATGCAGCTGACGATATTCGGGGCGGAAGTCGTGGCCCCATTCCGAAACGCAGTGAGCCTCATCAATCGCAAATCCAGAGATGCCCACTTGCTGATGCAGTCGTGCCAAAAATGGCCCGAATCCTTCACTCAATAGCCGCTCTGGTGCCACATACAAAAGCCGGGTCTGTCCTTGTAGTAGAGCCTGCTCTCGCGATCGCACCTCCGTGAACGCCAGACTGCTGTTCAGATAGGTTGCGGCGATGCCGTTGTTATTTAAGGCATCAACCTGATCTTGCATGAGCGCAATCAGAGGCGACACCACAACCATCACGCCGAGTCGTAGCAGTGCCGGCAGCTGATAGCAAAGCGACTTGCCACCCCCGGTCGGCATGACAACCAAACTGTCACGCCGCTGCAAGAAGTTTTCGATGATGGCTCGCTGTTTAAAGCGAAAAGTGTCGTAGCCAAAAAAACGCTTAAGTGCCGCCTCCAAGGACGGCAACTGGGTGGATGCAGCTGAAGTCATGCTAAGGCCGTTGCGATCGCGCTGAAGCCTTAGTGTACCCGCAGGCGTGAATGACGGCTGTTAAAAATGCCTTTAATTGAAGCCTTCAGAGTCCGCAGCCACCCCTTAGCCTGAACAACCAACCCAGCTTGTCCTCCAGGCTGTCGTCCTGTGGCATTGTCGTAACAAGCGTAGGCTTCACGCCAACGCCCCAGGCGCTGGCAAGCGACTCCGCGAAACAACCACGCTTGAGGATGATCGCCATCGAGCGTCAGAGCGCGATCGCACAGGTCCAGGGCGACTTGAAAGCGACCCATGTGTATCAAACAAATAGACTGCCAAACAGAATTGTCCGCCGAAGGTGTTTCCAACATTTCGGCTTGGCGAAAATACTGTAGCGCTGCCTCATAATGACCCTTTTGCAGCAGAGCCTTAGCCTTATCGACTTTTGTTAGGCAGGGCAACGAACCTTCACGAAAAGATTGAAGAGATTGGGGCATAGAGATGGGTGTGGCACACAACGGTTTACGACATCAATGTCGAACGGGCTAGGAAAAATTTCCTCGAGCGTAACTCTCTGCAGATGCACACTATAAAACTCAGCCATTAGCCGACGGGAACTTTTCTTGATTCAACTGCAGGGAACAACCAGGCGATGCAACCAATATCTACAGTTCCTTTGCGGCATTCATCGATGCAACTTAGTTGCACAGATTTTATAACCTAATCGACTAAATCCACAATTCTCTCGATTCACAATCTGCACATATCTGCACACAACTTAACGCTGTCTGCGCACATGTAAAGGGCGACAACATCAGGGCCCAAGAGCCCCTGACCACCTAGGCTTGAATCTCAAATCGAGAGCACTACCATCCTAACAAAGCCTTCGGATTGTTGCTAAATGTAAACAAAATGCCGTCATGCTGGCTTGCTGGCTTGACAGTTTTGGAGAGAAGCCGTTAAGTTGGCATCCATACCCGGGTTCTTAAATCTAGAGCGCAAAATGCAAGACAAGCACAGAGCCGTAAAAGTCACGCTATACCTGCCCCAGGAACTGCATCGCCAGCTTAAAATTCAGTCGGCAGTTGATGGAGAGGCGATGTCTGCTCTAGCAGAGAAAGCGCTGGACTTTTACCTGAACCACTCCGATGTTGTCGAGGAGTATTCAGACCACGGACGTACCCATAAAGTTTATGACTGCCCAGGCTGTTCTGAGTCTGTGGTAGTTCGAGAAGGAAAGTTGATGTCTGTTCAAGACGTTGTTGCTTCTTCTCGCTCTCGGGACCTGCATGTTGATATGCAGGGCGTTGTGACTGAAGAAAGCCGTCCCGAGGAGGGGCAGTTGGTCACATGTTAGGGATCAACATGGTTGCTTCAGCAGCAGCCATTTAGTTGAAGTCGTCAGTCACGTCCTTAGTGCATTCACAGGCCAGCAATTACACCAGGAGCGATGGTCATGAGAGAAGATCTCAACATACTTATACAGGCTCAGTATCCCCTGGTCTATCTGGTTACGTTTGAGGAAGAGCGCGCCGAGCAAACGATCGCGGCTGTTTCACAACGTCTCAAACCTCAGCGTAAGGTATACACCTGGACAGTAACTCGTGGCGTCATCGAGTATGGCCAGCCTCGTAATGTCCCTCAGCACAACAGTACTTCTTCGCCCGAAGCGGCTATCGACTGGGTGGTTCGTCAACAAGAGCCGGGTATCTATATATTTAAGGATTTGCATCCCTTCAAAGACTCTCCCGCTGTCACCCGTTGTTTGAGAGACGCAATCTCAAGCTTTCGAGGGACGCAGAAGACGATCGTTCTGATGTCACCCATTCAGGAAATTCCAGTTGAGTTGGAGAAAGAAGTCGTTGTCCTAGACTTTGTGCTGCCAACAATGGGGGAACTCAATCAGGTTCTCACCCATGAGCTAGATGTTACGAAGGCTAGCCGTATTACAACGGAAGTTCGTGAGAAGCTTTTGAAAGCGGCTTTAGGACTAACCCGCGATGAGGCTGAGAAGGTTTACCGTAAGGCGAGGGTTGCTGCTGGCAAGCTGACCGAAAGTGAGGTGGACATTGTCCTCACGGAGAAAAAGCAGCTGATCCGTCGCAACGGCATCCTTGAGTACATGGAAGTGGATGAAACCATTGATGCTGTGGGTGGCTTGGAAGAACTCAAGCATTGGCTCAAGCAGCGATCGGATGCTTTTACGGAACGAGCCCGCGAGTACGGACTACCTCAGCCCAAAGGCATGCTAATTTTGGGCGTTCCAGGATGTGGCAAGTCCTTGATTGCCAAGACGACTTCCAGGCTATGGGGATTGCCCCTTATCCGGTTAGATCTGGGTCGTGTGTATGACGGTTCGACGGTGGGCCGTTCGGAGGCAAACTTGCGCAACGCTCTCCGTACGGCTGAGTCGATTTCTCCGGCAATTCTGTTCATTGATGAGATTGATAAAGCGTTTGCTGGTGGTGTCGGATCTTCCGATTCGGATGGAGGCACATCGAGCCGGATTTTCGGAACGTTCTTGACCTGGATGCAGGAGAAAACCTCTCCCGTATTCGTCATGGCAACAGCCAACCGGGTTGAGCGTCTCCCAAGTGAGTTTTTGCGTAAGGGGCGTTTTGATGAGATTTTCTTTGTGGACTTACCGAATGAAGAGGAACGCAAAGAAATCTTCAAGATTCATCTTCAGAAGCGCCGCCGTGACATTTCCAGGTTCGACCTCGACCAGCTGGTTAAGGTTTGTGATGGGTTCTCGGGAGCTGAGATTGAGCAAGGGTTGATTTCCGCTATGTATGAAGCGTTTGCTCAAGGCCGTGAGTTTACCCAACTCGATATTATTGCTGCGATTCGGGCAACGATGCCCCTGTCCAAGACGATGAATGAACAAGTGACAGCCCTGCGCGATTGGGCACGTCAACGGGCACGCCCTGCAGCAGCCTCCGTCGCTGAATATCAGCGCATGGAGTTTTAAAGCTTTTTCCTCGGCTTGCTGAGGAAAAGGGCTAGCAATTTAGCTAGCAGCTACAACCGAAGATAACTGGAGGCTCTGTCTCCGACCATCTTCTTCAGTTAAAACCTCGTTGTCTCTCTCAAGTTCTCTTCAGGAGGAAACACTATGTCTCACTTCAGCACTCTGCGTACAAAGGTAACCGACGCTGAGGTTCTCAAGCAGTCTCTCTGTGATTTGGGTGTCTCAGTTAAGACTGATGCCGACGTTCGTGGCTATAACGGTCAGCGCGTCCGTGCCGACCTGGTAGCTGTTCTGGAAGGTGAGTACGATCTGGGCTGGTCTCGCAATGCTGATGGCAGCTTCGATCTAATCGCTGACCTCTGGGGTGTTGCTAAGAAGCACAACCAGACTGAGCTGATCAACTCCATCAACCAGAAGTATGCAGTCAACAAGACCTTGGCTGAAGTCAAGCGTCC
>JBCBJE010000576.1:0-4133 GCA_038523735.1 Cyanobacteria bacterium J06626_18
TATGGGAAAAGCAAGCTTTCAGCTTAAACCTTCAAAAATGAAATAACCTAAGTATCAGCTATGACTGGCTTTCTGACTTCGGAATCTGCCTGTTCTAAAAAGACCCTGCAGTGCAAGCAGCTTCATCAAAACGGCTCTCTCATGAACAAGGTATCGTCTGCTTCCATCGACAAACAACTCGTGTCTGATCTGATTGACGGAATCCTTATTGTAACCGACGACAGAAAATTAATTTACGCCAACGCAGGAGGTATGCGCTTACTACAGCGACTGAGCGCGGTTCAACCAAAACAGAAAGTTCCTCTAGAGATTTGGCATATTTGTGAATCGCTAATTAAAAGTCGGCATCTCTTCCCGGATCAGCACTGGCTAATCCAATCCGACATTTTCATTGAAAATCTAGCTGCGTTACATGTTCAGGCGAAGTGGCTCTCTACCGAGCAAATTGATCAACCCTGCTTGCTGGTGCTACTGGAAGACCGACAGCATACTATTCACAGCATTGCGGCGCAAGAGGCTGAGCAATATGGGCTAACGCCTAGAGAAAAGGAGGTCTGGCTCCTCCACAGAAGCCACCGCACCTATAAACAGATTTCTTCTGAGCTAGGCATTACTGCAAATACGGTTAAAAAACATATGAAGAGCATTCACTCTAAGCGTAAGGAGCGCCTTGGCGGTGCTTGCGCTTACTGAGTAGACCTGTTGTGAAATAGGGGGTTAAATTAGGCATAGCAATAGAAGGAGTGAAGTCTGTAGCCCAATGCTGAATCTGGAGCGCATCAAAAAGGATGACCGGCTGCTGCGGGCGTTGACAGGCCTGAATCTCAAAGCGCTCGAAGTACTAAAACCTTGGTTTTCCGCGGCCCTGTCCGAAGCCCCCGTTCCCCGTCGAAGTAAGCAGCCGAGAGAGCGTTTGGTCGGCGGTGGCCGTAAGCCACGTCTGGCCACAGTCGAGGACAAGCTTATCTACATCCTGTTCTACTTCAAGTGCTATCCGACCTTTGATCTGGCAGGCGTATTGTTTGACCTAGACCGGTCCCAGGCGAATCGCTGGATGCATCGGCTACAGCCAGTACTCGAAGCAGCATTGGGTAAGCAGTTGGCGCTCCCCAAGCGGTAGCTGCGCAGCATGGCTGAATTTGTGCAAACCTTTCCTGACGTAGAGCGTGTCATCATTGATGCCACTGAACGACCGGTCCAACGGGCCAAGGATAACGAGAAGCAAAAGGAAGATTACTCAGGCAAGAAGAAGCGGCATACTCGCTCTCATCTGGCGCTGAGTGACCCTGACCGCAAGCTACTGGTGTTCAGTCATGCCTATGCTGGCAGACACAATGACAAGGGCATCTTGAACGAGGAAGGGTGGGCAGATTGGATACCTGATGAGGTGCCGATACAGGGTGACCTGGGCTTTTTGGGGTTACAAAAGGAGGTGGTCAACGTCGAACTACCTCACAAAAAGCCGAGGGGTGGACAGCTCAGCAACGAACAAAAGGAAGAGAATCGAGCCTTAGCCAGTGAACGGGTGGTTTGTGAGCACTCGTTTGCTGGGGTGAAGCGCTACGCCATTGCTCACCAAGTCTATCGCAACCGAACCGAGGGATTTGATGACCGTTCGATGATTACCGCTGCTGGGCTATGGAACTTTTACCTGGAGGCGGCATAAGCTGAGGGATGATATCGGCAAACACATCGGCATTTGCTTGTTCACTCACTGTTTCACAACAACTCTAATGGTTGCGCCAGCACGTGGTTGATCGTTAGAACTCAGTAGCTCTCTTCTGGGTCTACATTCTTGAGCGTCATGAGATGATTGGCTTCGCCCAGGCGATCGGCTATGGCATCTCGCATATCCATGCTGACATCAGTGTCCGCCAAAACTGCGATCGCATCCTGACGATAGGAGGCACCCTTTGCAACATCGACCTGCTCAAGCTGCTTTAGATTCTCGTAGACCTTCTCAGGCGCGGGATGATCGACAGCAGGCTGATTAGAAGCGGACTGATCAGGCGCAGGATTCGTCATGATGGTGGGTCTCCTTGTCAATAAGGGAAATTTGCAGCACCGCAGGCTACGTTACCTTCTCTATTGTTAGCGACGCGCCCTCGATAAACGAAATCTGACCGCCAAAAGATATAGTCCTGAACACATCTACATCATTTTTGATAATTTTTCAGTAGAAAACCTGTTGGCGCAACCTATTGGCGCAAAAGCAATACCTTCCCCCCGGAGGAATCAACGTCAGGAAGAAGACGTCAGGAAACAGTAACCCCTTCAGCAAACGCATAGTTTTGCTAAGAATTATTTTCTGACTGGAAAACGCATCTGACGTTTTTCTTAAGGTAATGAGGTATTTACGCGTCTCGGTAGATACTCAGTAAACGCACGTACCGTGCTGGAACAACCGGTTTGACCCCTCTGGGAAAAGCCGCGGATTTCGTTGTCCTCATTGTCGCCTGTTGTCCTCATTGTCGCCGGACGTTTAACATCCAAACGGCAAACGTCCAAACGGCAAACGTCCAAACGGCAATTTGTTCAGTTCACTCAATCAAAGCTCGCTATATGACTCATTCTGTCTCCCCGGTTAAGCAAGGCCTCTATGACCCGCAGTTTGAACACGATGCTTGTGGAGTTGGGTTTGTCGTACAGATGAAAGGCAAGGCCTCCCACGAGATTGTTGAGCAGGCGCTGACGATTCTGACCAACCTGAATCACCGGGGAGCGGTGGGCGCTGAGCCTAACACGGGCGATGGGGCCGGGATATTGATGCAGCTGCCCCATCGGTTTTTGCAAAAGGTGGCGACGGCAGCAGGGTTCACACTGCCAGACAAGGGCCAGTACGGCGTGGGCATGATCTACGGCTCACCCGACCCAGCCCGACGGCAGCAAGGTCGGCGGCTGTTTGAGGAGGTGGCCGCAGCCGAAGGACAGCAGGTGATCGGTTGGCGCGACGTACCCACCGACAACCGCAGTCTGGGTATGACGGCGCAGGCTAGCGAACCCTTTATGCAGCAGGTGTTTATTCGCCGTAGTGCTGATCTTGCCGATGAGTTGGCCTTTGAGCGCAAGCTGTACGTGATCCGAAAGCTATCTCACATGGCCATTCGCCATACCGAAGTCGACTTGCACTGGTACCCGGCCAGCATCTCGTGCCGGACGCTGGTGTACAAGGGCATGCTGATGCCTGAGCAGGTCGGACAGTACTACCTCGATCTGAGCGATCCCGACATGGAAAGCGCGCTGGGGCTGGTGCATTCTCGCTTTAGCACCAACACCTTTCCTAGCTGGGAGCGGTCTCATCCCTACCGCTACATCGCCCACAACGGCGAGATCAACACCCTACGGGGCAACATCAACTGGATGCACGCGCGGCAGTCGATGTTTGAGTCAAAGCGGTTTGGCAAGGACCTGCATCGGGCGCAGCCGATTATCAACATGGAGGGCAGCGACTCAACCATCTTTGACAACACCCTAGAGCTGCTAACCCTGTCGGGCCGGTCTTTGCCCCACACGGTCATGATGATGATCCCCGAGCCGTGGGCGGGGCATGAGTCGATGAGCGATGAGAAGCAGGCGTTCTACGAGTATCATTCCTGCCTGATGGAGCCCTGGGACGGTCCGGCATCAATTGCCTTTACCGATGGCTCGGTGATGGGGGCGGTGCTCGACCGCAACGGGCTGCGACCCTCGCGCTACTACGTGACCGCAGACGATCGGGTGATCATGGCATCAGAAGCGGGCGTCTTGCCGGTGCCCCCCGAAGATGTGGTGAAAAAGGGCCGACTGGAGCCCGGGCGGATGTTTCTGGTGGATATGGCCGAGGGGCGGATTGTTGCGGATGAAGAGATTAAGCAATCCATTGCTACGGCGCAGCCCTACCGGGAATGGCTCGATCAGCATTTGATGCCGCTGGCGGATTTGCCCAGCGGCAAAGCGAGCGGCAAAGCGACTGCGGCGACTGATATGCCGCTTTCTCAACGGCAGCGGGCCTTTGGCTATACCTTTGAGGAGTTACGGCTGCTGCTGTCGCCGATGGCGCAGAACGGAGTTGAGGCGATAGGGGCGATGGGTACCGATACGCCCTTGGCGGTGCTGTCGAACCGACCCAAACTGCTGTACGACTACTTTCAACA
>JBCBJE010000577.1:0-4132 GCA_038523735.1 Cyanobacteria bacterium J06626_18
CCGGGATTCGACCGGTCATTAATATCCTCCTAGTCATCGCTCTGATTGGGCTAGCGGCTGTGTCAGGCGTGGCTCATGGCCACGCGAGCGGGATCACCTTTAGCGATACGCCCCTGGTATCCTCGCTGAATGAAGAAGCCTATCACCAGTACTTTCTGATTCCCCGCACGGTGATGCTCGCGGCCCTCGCCATCTTCGCAGCCGTGTCCATGTGGAGCGGCATTGGCAATAGCTTGGCCGCGATCGCCCTCGCAGTTACGGGTATTTTTTTAACGGCTACGGTTGTAGCACTCGCCTTCTTTAAGGCAACCCTCTGGAGCGTGGTGGACTATTCCCTTTGGGGTGTGGCGGGCTCTATGGCGTGGGCGGCCTTCGGTACGGTAACGCTAGCCATCAACGGCACTATGCTCAGTGTGCTGGGTTCAGCAACCCTTATTCCCCTAGCTGTGTTCGTTGCCAGTTTGGGGACCGTAGGACTAACGGCGATCGAACCTGACTTTTTGACGTCATGGCAGCATCCGGAAGCCTGGGCTGTGGCTTTTTGCTTTAATGGCTTGGGGGGGTATCTAGCCTGGAGAGCGTATCAGGCCCAGCCCCATTTTCGCTGGATGCGCCGTTTAGCCGTATTTCTCGTCACCGCACTTGATAGTACTGACTTCAACCAAGCCGACTTGACCGAGGCTGATTTTACGGCTGCGACCCTAGGCAAGGCTAAGTTTCAGAATCAGGTTTGCCTGACCCGAACTTGCTTCTATCAGGCTAAAAAACTCGAACATGCCAGGCTGTATGAGACCTATCTCAGCGTCCCTATGGTCAGAAGACTTTTGGTTGAAAAACGGGTTGATCCAGTTGAATTCAATCAATTTGATAGCCTCAATCTTCGGGGCGTCAACCTCCGAGGAGCCATTCTGGCAGAAGGTAGTTTTGTAGGAACTGACCTAAGCGAAGCAGATCTTCAGGATGCCAATTTATCGCGGGCAAACTTAACTCGCATTCAACTCGACAAAGCGCTTTTAACCGGAGCGACGCTAACAGGTGCCATTATCGAAGGCTGGAGCATTACCCACCAAACCCAACTGCACGGTGTCGCCTGTGAATACGTCTTTATGAAGTGGGTTAAACCGGGTGACACGGATCAGAATCCCTTACGGAAACCCGACAGCTATCGCGAAACCTTCAAAAGTGGCGAATTTGTCGACTTTATTCAGCCCCTGTTTACGACGTTAGACCTTTATCACACTCAGGATGTTGATCCACGGGCTATTGCTATTTCTTATAAACATTTAGAAGAAAATCACCCCGAAGCACACCTTGATATTGTCGCGATCGAGAAGCGCGGTCCACAGAAGGAAAAGGTGCTCTTAAAGGTTGAAGCCACCCACGATGCCGATCTGTCGGAACTGAGTGAAGCGTATCTAGAAACCTACAATCAACTTAGGCAGCTACCCAAAAATAGCCTCCTTTTATTGGTCGCTGAGCAGAATTGTCAGATCAATCTCCTGACCCAACGAATCCAAAGTATTTTGGGACAGGGGCACACAACAGCCGCACCGCCAGATATCACGGCTAAAAGAC
The DNA here is from genome assembly GCA_038523735.1 of Cyanobacteria bacterium J06626_18. Classification (GTDB taxonomy): domain Bacteria; phylum Cyanobacteriota; class Cyanobacteriia; order Phormidesmidales; family Phormidesmidaceae; genus SIO1E4. The sequence continues at coordinate 1,576 of JBCBJE010000577.1, forward strand.
TCAGCAATCTGGTGGTATTTACTTTTACCCATGGCAACCTAAGCCAGGGATTTTCGATGAGTGTTTTAATCTGGCCCCATCAAAGTCAACTGCCAGAGATTGTTACAAGCAATTTACCGCCTGCCGTAGAAGTCAACGAAGCCTATCAAAATTGGAGTCAGCTTTACCGAGCCATCTACAGCACGAACAGCCGGATTGCCTTCAGCGATGAAGCCAATAACATTAAAAATATTTCGTTACTAGAGTTAGAAAATCGTGCTCTACAGCTAACGCAGACGTTTAATCACTGGTTGCGTTCAGAAGCTTTCTTGAAAATTGCCGATAAGCTCAGAGAAAAATTCACTGTCTCTGACGAAATTCGGATTGTGGTCCAGACAAAATCTTCAGAAGTCTGCTGTTTACCTTGGCAAAGCTGGAGTTTTGCCGATAGCTATCCTAAGGTCGAATTTGCCTTTGGTCAGTCGTTCATCAATCCTCCCCCACGCCCTTCACCGGTGCGTCAGCAGCGTCGCATCCTAGCAGTTTTAGGAAATAGTAAAGGGATCGATGTTAGTGCCGATCAAGCTTTACTTGAGGGAGCGTCAGACCCCGCAATCGAAGTCGTTTTCTTGCGTGAACCCAGTCGTCAGGAATTTCATGATGTACTGCGCGATGATCGAGGTTGGGACATTTTATACTTTGCGGGTCACAGTGAAACAGGTTACGCCAGTAGTCAAGCAATACCGTCGGGAGCCATCCAGCTGAATGCATTCGATCATTTGCAGTTCTCTGACCTCCGGTTTGCGCTATCCAAAGCGGTAGAAAAAGGGCTCCAGCTTGCTATTTTCAACTCTTGTGATGGCATCGGTCTGGCGCAGCAGCTAGAGGCCCTACAAATTCCTCAAGTTGTGGTGATGAAAGAACTGGTACCAGATCAAATTGCTCGCCTCTTTCTCAAGAACTTCTTGAGGGCATTTGCGGTAGGTGAACCGCTACAAGTGGCCTTACGTGAAGCTCGGCAGCAGTTAGAGTGTGTCCAAGATCGCTTTCCCTATGCCAGTTGGCTGCCCTTACTGTTTCAAAATTCAGCTGAAGAGCCAGGTGTTTGGTGACGAACAATCGTGAGATCGTAGGTACAAAAAGCGGGTTTTTCTTGCTCAATAATGGTACGGAGCGTGGTTTCGTTTAGCTGTTCAAATTGCTCAGCAGTATCAGGGCGCAGGGTAACCGTAAAGTGGTAGGCGTTGCCGCCCCCCAGACACGGTTGCTCTGACAACAGCACATCACCCAGAACAAACCCCGCGTCTTCGGCATCTTCGATGTGAATATGCTGATCGTCCAGCGGTAGCCCCGTCCAGAGATGCAGACAAAACTGCAGACCACGTCGGGTGCCTCGCCACTGATAGATTTCGACGGCGTAACGGATGAGTTTGCGCTGGCGGCTGAGGGTCCAGCGGGGATTCATGGGCCAGGCTACCCAGTGAGCTAGAAAGGGCAGCAGGGCTTTGGGCGCTGTGAGCGGATTGAGATAAGCCCAAAACAAATCTGCCATCTCAAAAGAGGGCTCTAACGCTTGCTCACAGATATTGAGAAAGCGCCCCAGAAAATCCGATTGCTGGTAGATTTCCGGTAAAAAATCCAGATACACCCGATCAGGACGCGTGTGTAGCTGGAAGGGATGGTAACCCACTAGCCGATCGCATTCTTCCGGCCATCCCGTTGTGTACAAGAAGAGTTCACCCCCGTACTGCAAGGACAACTGAGCCTGATGCTCCAAGGCGCATGCGTCTTCAAAGAAATCCTCAGGCAGGGTAAAGCTGAGGGTTTGATACCGCGTCTGTTGCGGCGCGATCGCCCCCACCGGACAGGTAAAGCGCTGGCGCTCTCGACTCGACTGCAGCCAAGGTGCATCCGGCGTAAACCACTCCGTCGGAAACTGGCCCGCGATCGCGATCGCCACATCCAACGACTGCACGCTATCGTTGCGCAGCCGCACAGTCAGGCCACATCGCTTGCCCGGCATCAGCTTAAGTTCAGTTGCAGGTAATTCTTCAGCATCCGCCACCGTCACACTCCATTCCAGCGTCTCCGAGGGCGTGACGGTGATATCTAAATCGGGGCGAGAGAGGTTTTGCACCATGGGGCTATCGTCTAAATCTCCAAAAACTCAATCTCATGGCCTGGATTCAACTCACTGTCTTCTTCCCAGGAGGTGGCGATCGCGAGTTCGCCTATATCCACTTTGCTCATTGCTGTGGGCACTTGCATCCAGCCGGTTTCAGTGTGATGACGATAGGGGCTTAGCTTAAAGAGCTGTACTTGGGCGACGGAATGCACTTCCGGGACTTGCTGCAGCAGGGCAATGATGTCGGAGGTGTCGACGGAGCGACCGCGGGGCCAGCCTATTCCCTGGTGCCCGCCGATGAGGGGATTCAGGAAGCGGTAGAGGGTAGTCTTGAGTTTGGCTGCAATGGGTGTCCGGTCGATGTCACTGGTGTATTGAGGTTGCAGATAAATCTGAGCACAGACTTTGATGCCCACATATTCGGGGGCTTCTAGCGTGACTCGGATTCCCAGG
>JBCBJE010000578.1:0-4132 GCA_038523735.1 Cyanobacteria bacterium J06626_18
CTAATCCCAGCCAACCCAGAATGGTCAATGGATGAATGTCTACTAGCGGTTCTGATAATGCTGAGCCCAGAACCATCTTTGCCAGCGCTCCCACCAAAACCGAGCCCTGGAAAAACTCGACCGGCAGTTGAAATTGACTGCCAGGATGAGACAGCACTAGCCCCAATAGCAAAATGCCAAAAGACAGCAACCCACCCACCGCCGGTCCGGCCAAAGCAACATCAAACAAGGTTTTGCGATCAGGTAAGACAGACTCAATGCGCGTCAAAGCCCCAAAAGATCCGACCTCCCAAGCAGGCAGGAAAAAAGGCCAGCTGAGCTTAACGCCCCGCTTTTGAGCGATCGCCCAATGACCGATTTCGTGGGCGATCAGAATCGTCATAATCCCGAGCGCAAAGGGTAACGCCGGTCGCCATTTTTCGGGTGTAGTCAACAGGTCAATCTGCAGCAAAATGCCGCTAACCTCCAGACACGTCAAAAAGGTGACCAGACCAAAAACAACAGCTAGTCCCTTGCGAATTGGCGTTAAGGGCTTGGGATCGGCACTCTTGGGAAACACGACAACCACAGGCTTACCACCAGGGTCTTGAATCAAAAACAGTCGATAGGTATCGCCTAAGCGCTCTTCAGCCAGTGTTGTTAGCTTCGCCAGCGTCGGCTCAGGCTGACCGCGGAGATTGCCTCTAAAAATGACCCCTTGGTTGTAAGGCACCGTTTCGGTCCGAAAAAAGGTGTCAATACCAAAAATGCCTTCCAGCGCCTGCAAGTCAGCTGCTGGAATCCGAACTTCTTCTTCTTCCGCCTCAGCGCTCTTACTACCTTCAGTACTGCTCTTATAGGTGGGTGCCGATGTGTCTGTGGGTTCGCGGCTCCGATCGGTAGACTCGTCCTGATTCGAGGTCGAGTGCTCAATCATCGCTTCCGTCACTTCTGTGGTGACCAGCTTAGCCATTCGCTTAGCCATGAGTTCGTCTGGCCCCATCGCCCGCAAAAGACGCCCCAGGTAAATGTAGAGCCCTGAAGAGGCCAGCACCAAAAACAGAACTCCTGCCAGATTGATATAGATCCCCAGCGTAAACAGCCCGAAAAACAGCAGCCAGGGCACCATCAGAACGACCGACTGTAACCAGGCAAAAATGCCCGCCTTGCCATAGGGGCGAGCTCGATTAAAGCCCCATACCAGCAAACCAACCGCAACCAGGAGAATCAACAGGGTAACCATCAAACGCCTTAAAAAAGAGGATTTCTAATATTGAACAATTTTACCGAGACGCGGCTGTCGGACGGAACAGAAACATCGACACGCCGTCTGTCTACTCTCACATACAAAGAGCGCCTATCATAGAATTCAGAGCATCGCCGCAACCTTTGCCCACTTTCTACCCCAAAAACTATGGCTGAGGCTTTAGCAACCCACGTTTATCCAGTCGTCTGGCAAGATGGTCACGTGTCGCTCATTGACCAGACGAAACTTCCCAAAGACTATGCCCGGGTTTCCATTAATCGTTGTGAAGACGTTTTGACGGCTATCCAGACTCGCATTGTGCGTGGAGGGCCAGCATTAGGCATGGCAGCTGCTTATGGGTTATATCTGGGAGCCCAGGAAATTAAAACCACAAACCGCACCGCTTTCTTGGAAAGGCTGGAGGCGATCGCGGAACAACTCAAGGACGCTCGTCCCGACAAGGCAAAGCTGCTGTGGTCCATCGACTATCTGGTGAAGACGGTTCGCCAGCGTTCAGGCACGGTTGAAGAATTAAAAGCAAGCTTGTTAGAAACGGCTCAAGAAATTCAGCAAAAGGATTGGGACATCTGCATTGCCATCGGTAAGTATGGCCTAGCAGCACTACCCGATACACCTGCAAAACTCACCCTCTACACTCACTGCAACCACGGAGCCCTCGCAACTTCAGGTTTCGGCACATCGCTGGGCATTGTACGGACAGCTTGGCAGGAGGAACGCTTGGAAAAGGTCATCGTTGGCGAGACACGCCCGTGGCTGCAAGGATCGCGATTGACCGCCTGGGAATGTGTGCAAGAGCAGATTCCCGTGACGGTTGTGACCGACAGCATGGCTGCTCACTGCCTCCAAAGAGGGATGGTCGATGCTGTCATTGTGGGCGCTGACCGGATTGCCGCCAATGGCGATACCCTCAACAAAATTGGAACCTATCCTCTGGCCCTAGCGGCCAAAACCCACGGCATTCCGTTTTTGGTAGCCGCCTCGCTCGCCACTGTGGACTTAACCCTAAAGACTGGCGATGCAGTAACCATCGCTGAAGGTGATGCAGCCGATATTTGCAGCCTGGGCGAAACCAATACCTGCCCTGCTAACGTCAACACTTACAACCCTTTGTCGGATATGACGCCCGCCAATCTGATCACCGCCATCGTGACCGAGCAAGGGGCGATCGCACCCAGCGAAGTAGCCGCCTCCGTACATCAGCATGCTTGATGCGCATACTCAACCAATGCCTCTTCCCTTGCCCCCCGATTCCTCCGCTCCACCGACCCTATGCGGAAAGGGTATCTTTTTACGCTGCTTTAACTAGCCGCCAACAAACTGTCTGACCATAGCCCCTTCGCCTCAAGCCAAGCTCGATTGAACAATCGGGACTGGTAGCGGGCTCCCCCATCACATAGCACCGTAACAATGGTATGGCCGGGTCCCATTTGCTTCGCCAGCTTCACTGCGGCCCCAACATTGATACCTACCGAGCCCCCCATAAATAGCCCCTCTTTGTAAAGCAGCTGGTAGACCACCCGCAGCGCTTCGTGGTCGTCCACCTGAATTGCATCATCGGCAGGAGCCCCATTCATGTTCGCTGTGATGCGACTGTTGCCAATCCCTTCTGTGATGGAGTTACCAGACGTGCTGATTTCGCCTGTTTTGACATAGCTGTAGAGACCGCTTCCCATCGGATCGGCAACCACACACTGCACGGCTGCGTTCTTCTCCTTCAGGAATAAAGCAGTACCTGCATACGTCCCACCAGTCCCCGTTGCCGCTACCCAGCCGTCCACCTTGCCATCGGTCTGCGCCCAGATTTCAGGTCCGGTTGTTTCATAGTGGGCAACACGATTTGCCAAATTATCAAACTGGTTGGCCCAAATCGCATTCGGCAGTTCTGCCGCAATCCGCCCCGACTGTTTCACATAATTATTGGGGTCTCTGTAGGGTACTGCAGGAACAGGTCTCACTTCTGCTCCCAACATCCGCAGCAGGTCCATTTTCTCTTGGGACTGAGTTTCGGGAATCACAATCAAGCACTTATACCCCTTGGCATTACAAATATGGGCTAAACCAATACCCGTATTGCCTGCGGTACCTTCAACAACCGTTCCCCCTGGCTGCAACAGTCCTTTTTCTTCCGCGTCCTTAAGGATGTAAAGTGCCGCTCGGTCTTTCACAGAGCCGCCCGGATTCAGAAACTCGGCCTTGCCAAGAATTTCACACCCCGTTTCTTCACTAAAACTGTTGAGGCGAATGAGGGGGGTATTGCCTACGGTGCCAACAAAGCCTTGTTTGATATCCATCCTGAGTTCTGAAAGTAGAAAAACGCAACACACTATATTTGCCTATCCTAAGGGGTAACTGCCTTCTGCCGAATAGGAGAATGCCATGCCCGACGATTTAGGGTTCTTTTTACTTGGCGTCGCTGCGTTAGTGCTGTATCTCGTTTGGTCTGCTTTAACCGAGATGGGGACCCGTTGGCCGTGGCGCTAGCCATCCGGGAACTGCCAACAGGAAATGGTTTCGACGTTGTTACTACCGCAGATGCATCTTACTTCGTGAGAGGAGGCAACCCATTCGCGATCGCACACCCGGCAGTGGCAGAACACATTGTTATCGTCTGCTTGCTTTAAGCCGAATTGCCATCGGCGGAGTTCTTCTGGTTGAAAGGAAGAAGGGGTCCTGGACATTTCAACTCCTCATTTGACAAGCAGTAAAAGCCTGAAACGGTGGATCACTCTGACACCTATCCTACCTACCAGCGGTCTGTGGGATCAGAGCAATCCAGCCTAAAAAAATTGCTCACAACAGATTTGTGAGCAACTACACAAATGAAGAAGAGCCAGCATTTTGCTGACACGATTGGCCTGATTTAGCTAACGTCAGTTCGGGTTAAGC
>JBCBJE010000579.1:0-4131 GCA_038523735.1 Cyanobacteria bacterium J06626_18
CCTGCTCCAAGCGTTGGCGCTGCAGATCTAGCAAAGTGACGTTAGACGGTTTGGTGTAGCTGTTCATAAAAACCCCCGTTTGCATGTAGCGTGTAACGGTAGAAGCTTGATTCACCGTTGTTTTCACTCTAACGACGGCTTATCTAAACACCCACACACGCCATGCATGATATGTATGCAGGAAATCGATACAAGTTCTGTCGATGGGTGCGATAGCCTATGGCTACAGAGCGTTGCTGTGTGAACTATGGATCCCTGGAAACTCAAGCTGTCGCAATTACGGGCTTTGTTGGCGGTGGCTGAGCACGGCAACTTTAGCGAAGCAGCTCTGCAGCTAGATGTGACCCAGTCGACCATCAGCCATGCGATCGCCACTCTGGAAAGTGAACTGGGCGTCGTGCTGTTTAACCGGGGACGACATGGAGCTCAGCTCACACCTCTGGGAGAGCGCATTCTGGAGGACACTCAGCAGATTAGGCAACTGCTCGAACATATCCTCAGTGCCGCTGAACAGGAAAAAGGCTTGAAGGGCGGCACGGTGAGGATTGCTGCTTATCGGAGTATTGTTACCAACGTGCTTGCGGAAGCGATCGCCCGTCTACATCAGCGCTACCCATCCATCCAAATCTCCTTGCTAGAAATGGATGAGATACATCAGTTGAAACAGGCCCTGATCCACGGGCAGGTCGATGTTTGCGTAGCCGAGACGCTGCCCAGCGCAGAGTTTGAAACTATTCACATTCTCAATGACGAATTCGTAGCGCTATTACCGCCTGACTGTGGCTTGTGTGACGCCCAACTCACCGTAGAAGACCTCCGCAAGTATCCCTTGATTTGCGCCAGCCACAATAGTTGCTCTACGCATGTTCATGACTTGCTGAAGCAGGTAGATGACTTGCGAGTGGCTTACCACATCCGGCACGACTCTTCGATTACCAGCATGGTGCAGCAAGGGTTGGGCATCGCACTGATGCCAGAACTCGCTTCGCGACCTGTCCCCGAGGGTGTCAGGGTCTGCCGACTACCCTTCTCAAAATCACGCCGCATTGGTGCTTCACTCTTGAAGGAAGCATTACACAGCCCCGCCGTTTATGCTTTTCTAGATGCTTTACGGGAAACGGGCGAATTTGCGATCGCCACTGCCGTTTGAGACCGCCTACTGGTTTGTATGATTGTCATACATTTGTTTTTCCCAGGAATGGACCCAACGCCATGCGAACCCTCTATTTTCTGGTGCCGGGGACGGGTGGTAAGTTCGCCTGTGGCGGCTTGTTTGCGGAACTGAAGACGCTGCGATTGGCTCAGCAGGTCTGTGAGGCGGCGGTTGTGACCTATCGGCAACGCGAGCCTGATACGTTGTTTTTGGATGACCTGCTGCAGTCAGGAGAGACTCAAGATTGCATTTTCGTGGTGAGTTGGGGGTTTGATGTTCCCAAGCTGATCGGGCGGTTGCAAGGCCGCGCTGTTCTGTACCATGCCCACAGTGCCGGGTATGGCTTCAGAGTGCCAGCATCGGTGCCAATTTTGACGGTGAGCCGCAACACGATGGGCTACTGGGGACAGCGGTGCCCAAATGTGCCCATTTATCACCTCCCCAACCAGATATCGCCTGAATTTAGCGATCGCACCCTGCCTCGTGACATCGATGTATTGGTGCAGGCGCGCAAATCATCGGAGTACCTACTCAATCAGCTGATCCCGTCGCTGGATAAGCAGTGCAGCGTCAAACTGCTCGACCATTTTGTGGAAGACTTGGCCGGTCTGTTTAACCGTGTGAAGGTATATCTGTACGACTCAGCGGAGTATTGGGCGCAGTACAGAATTAGCGAAGGGTTTGGCCTTCCTCCTTTAGAAGCGATGGCCTGCGGCTGTCAGATATTCTCCAGCGTCAATGGTGCACTGGCGGACTATCTCGATCCGGGGTTCAACTGCGAGGCGATCGGCGTTTATTCCACGGCGTATGACACAAAGCGGATCCTCGATGCCGTAAGAGAACCTCACCCTGTCAAGCTGTCGGCAGAATTCTGGGAGCAGTATCGGGAAGAAAAGCTCGTGGCTCGGCTCCAGCATATTTTGGAGGCTGTGAACCAGTTTTTTGACCACGTGGCGAAGCACCCGCCAGATGTCCCAAGCCTTTCGCCAATGAGACTTAGGCGTTTGCGATCGCAGCGGCTCTTGCGAAAAATTCGTCAAAAGCTATCGTAGGCCCCCCAAATCCCAGGTCTGTTGGCACAGCCAAAATCGCCTGGTCTGCACCAAGAACCTTGGGATTTGAGGATTTGGTTAACCAAAGCGGCCAGAGACGTAATCGCGGGTGTATTCCTCTTTGGGGTTGCTGAAGATGACCTCGGTGTCATCGTACTCCACCAGATAGCCGACTTTACCACCCGCTTCCGTTGCCTCGGCGTTGTAGAAGGCGGTGCGATCAGAAACCCGAGAGGCTTGCTGCATGTTGTGAGTCACGATGACGATCGTGTAATTCTCCTTCAACTGCTGCATCAGCTCCTCAATCTTGAGCGTCGAGATTGGGTCAAGCGCTGAGCAGGGCTCGTCCATCAGGATTACTTCAGGTTGGATAGCGATCGCCCGCGCAATGCACAGACGCTGCTGCTGTCCACCGGAAAGCGATAGACCACTCTCTCTCAGCTTGTCTTTCACTTCATCCCAAATAGCAGCACCGTGCAGGGAACGCTCTACCAATTCATCCATATCGCCACGATACCCATTAATCCGAGCGCCCCAAGCAATGTTCTCGTAAATAGACTTAGGAAAGGGATTGGGCTTCTGAAAAACCATGCCAATCCGACGACGTAGCTCGACTGGATCAACCGAGCCGTCATAGATATCCTGACCATCGAACGTGATTTTGCCCTCAACCCGAGCACTGGCAATGAGGTCATTCATGCGATTAAAGCATCGCAGAACCGTACTCTTACCGCAACCAGAGGGTCCAATAAACGCAACAATCTGCCGGGTCGGAATATCTAGATAAACGTCACGTACGGCCAAGTTAGAGCCATAGTAGACTGATAAATCTTCAGTTCTGAGAGCGATATTCGCCGCTGTTTGGGTGGAAGTGTCTTGAACCATGTTTTAGATGCGGTCAACGCCGAGAGAAACTACAGTTACCATGCAAGCAAAAGGTTTAGGGGTGCCTCAGCGCCCCTTCTGAAAGCGGTTCCGTAAGAAGATAGCAACAAAATTCATTGAGAGTAAAACCACCAATAGAACGATAATGCCAGAAGCCGCAATTTCGTGAAACTCTTTTTGCGGTCGCCCCACCCAGCTATAGATTTGAATGGGCAGTACTGAGAACAGATCGCGGGGACTAGCCGGAATCGAGGCAACAAAAACAACGGCACCGATGGCAATCAAGGGAGCCGTTTCCCCAATTGCTCGTGAAAGCGCCAGAATCACGCCTGTAAGGATGCCCGGAAAAGCGGTCGGTAGGGTATGGCTCCGGATCACTTGCCAGCGACTAGCTCCTAGTGCATAGCCCGCACTGCGGATACTATCAGGGACTGCCCGTAGCGCTTCACGGGTTGCCACAATGATGATGGGTAGAATCAGCAGCGTTAGCGTCAGCGCCCCCGACAGCACACTAGGACCGCCTGTGATAGGGCCCAGGAGATTTACGAATGCCCCCAAACCGAGTAGACCATAAATAATGGAGGGAACCCCAGCCAAATTGCTGATATTGACCTCGATGAATCGAGTGATCAGATTGTCTTCGGCAAACTCTTCCAGGAAGATGCCAGAACCGACACCAATTGGGAAAGCAAAAATTGCCACCAAGCTCATGACCCAAACTGTCCCTACAAGGGCCACTAAGATACCAGACTGCTCGGGTCGGCTAGAGGGGGGACTCGTCAGGAACTGAAAGGGAGGGTCAGGATAACTAATGATGGGAAGCTGCTTAATGAGGATGGGAAGACCGCTGATGAGAATATCCAAAATAAGCCAGGCCAACACCACAAGCGCGATCGCGGTCGCAATCCACGTGACGGCTTTGAAAAGTGCATCGGTTCGATATCGTCCCGCCTGATTAGACTTAAATGACGAAATGGTAGAAGGCGATTGACTATCGGCAGCCTGATCGGTGATTCGCTCTGTTGTCATTACTCATACCTC
>JBCBJE010000580.1:0-4129 GCA_038523735.1 Cyanobacteria bacterium J06626_18
ATGACTGCCCCCGCTACCGCTCTACCGAGCTGAACTTCAGACATCTTTTAGGTCGGGCTCCTCGCGATTTACCAAGCTGCTGTCTGTGAAGCAGCCAGACCCTGGGCGGACAGCGGCTATGAGGTGTTGGTCTTCTTGACGGATACCCGGCCTGAAAGTGAAGATGCTTGGTTCTCCGTGCTAGACCAAGTAGAGGCAGAATCGGGGCTGCGAGACTTCACGCAAGGAGATTCCTTCGAGTTTGATGGGATAGCTCTGGAAGCGACCACTGCAACGGATCTGTCTTATGCCGTGAGCATTACTTACGGGGAAGACCTTTACAACACACCTCTGGATACCAACGAGGCTGCCCTCGAGGGGATCAAGCGCAACGTCCGCGACAAAATCGCCACACAGGATGCGACTTGGGCCTTAGCCGCTGGTTTAGAAGAAATGGCCGATCTGGTCGGGATTGGCTCAGGAGGGACCGCGTCTACGGCACCATTACCCCTGCAATCGCCAGCCACAGAAACCGTGACTGGAAACCGTGGGTTTGCTGGAGGGCTAGCAGGTACCGGTTTGGTTTTAGTTGGAGGCGGCACGGTTGGCGCATTAGCGCTACGCCGCCGGCGTCGTAAGCAATTGGTAGCGCATCTGGAAACGCTCCAATCTCGTATTGCCAACTTGTTGATGGGCTGCGACCAACTGCTGGCCGGAGGTGCGCCGGACAACATGGTGTCCTATCAGCTCTTTGTCGAAAGTGATGGCGATCGCTACCCCCAGCTAACTCAGGAAGTAAAAGGCTGGCTAACTGAGGCGCGACAAGCCCTTGATCAGGCGTTCCAGGCCCATGCCCATCTGCAGGAAGATGCCGACCAGCTCAGGCAACCGTTACCTAAACGGGTAGAAGTGTGGGAGATTCTGTATCTGTCGTTTGTTGGCAAGACTGATCGCATCCGTACCCTTTCGGATGAAGATCTGCAGACACTGCTGAATCCTGCATTTGGTATTAGCACAGGGACCACTGCTCTTAGTCAAGGACTGGTGGCTCAGCTAGAAAACATTCAGGGCAAAATCAAAGGCACGCCCTTGAAGGTGGCACTGCAGCAGGCTGATCCGCAGGGAGTAGATGCGCTAGGTATTCTGGGACGCGTGGAAAAGGTGGATGCTACCATCGGGCGTTTGCAGCGGGCTGTCACTGAGGCCCCTAGGGAGCTGGCTAAGGTCCAGAGTCGGCGTCAAACGCTAGAGCGAGACTTACCGGCTAGCTTGCAGCTGCCACCAGAAGAGGCCTTTCGCGGTATCGATCATCTGATTGCAATGGCGGATACAGCTCTGAATCGCGATCACCTGTATTTCAAAGTCGTTGAAGACTGTCAGGATATTGCCAAGGCATTAGAGCTGATGGCGACACTGAATGAGACCTTTCAGCGCTACGACAGCCAGCAAACAGATATCCAGGCACTCACGGCTGCGGGTTATCGCCCCCCACAGCTTCACGCCCATCAGGCTATAACTCAGCAAATTCTAGAGCAGTTGCGAACGCAACTGAAAGCTGGTGCTTATCGTACTATCGCGGATCTTTTAGCCAAGCTGGAAACCACTAGCCAGCAAGCTCGAAAGACCGCAACTGACTGGCAAGAGCATCACCAGCGTAATCAAAATACGCTACAGTCGCTGACGAATGAGAGCGATCGCCTCGTGTCTTTACAGCAGCATGACGTAGCGTCAGCTTGGCAGATTCTCCAGTCCTATCCTGCGGGTAACTGGAGTGATTTAGGCTCTAAGCTAGAGCAGGCCAATGCGCTATTGCAAGACGTTTGCCAAAAAAGACTGCCCTATCTAAAGCAGCAAAATGACTTTGCCGTTCAAGCGTTGGCTGAGGTAAGTCAGGGCAGTGAAACCGTTAAATCACTACTGCAAGAGGCCGAAGCGCAACTGCAGGCAGTCCTGGCGCGATACGACCTGGTTCAGGCTGCGGAGACCAATCTCACTAGCGAGTTGGGGATGGTTGAAAACTACATTCAGCAGACAACTGAATTCGTGACGAATCGGTTTCTAGGACTGTTGGTTACCAACAAGCCAGACAGCCGTCTCCAAGCCGCCCACGCCGAAATGGGTAATGCCTATAACTGTGCCCAGGCCCGCGAATACCTGCGCGCCTGTGAAGCTCGCGATCAGGCGCTGCGGATAGTTCTGGCTGTCTATCTCGACAAGATTCGTGAAAAAGCCGTCAAGGTGCGATCGCAGGTCATGGATAGCGATGCTCGCGGTCGTGGCCGCACCGAATTTGACCATGCGAGTGATCTCATGGCCAGTGACACTGAGATTCAGCAAGCTACTGGCAAAGCACTCTTTACCCACTGCGCTAACGCCGGCATCGCATGGCAGCATATGCAAACTGCAGAGCGCCTCGCTCAACAAGAAATTCGCCGCACCAGAGCTGCTCGCAATCGCCAAACTTCTTCCAGCTATTCTTCATCAAGCTCTTGGAACAGCAGTAGCTCCTCTAGCTCTTACCGAAGCAGCCGCTCCAGGTCTTCTTCATATTCAAGCCGCAGTAGCTCTTCTAGTTCACGACGGAGTTCTTCCAGCAGCTCACGTGGTTCCTCCAGTCGTTCTTCTAGCTCTCGGGGCAGTAGTCGGCGACGATGATAAGGTCCTTGGTCCCATCCTGCGGGAAGGGCACAGCCCTGTGCTGATCGTTGTTAGGTGGGTGGGCATTGCTTGCTGGTCAAGGTTTAATCCTGTCGTAGTGGGGCAATGCCCACCTTACGGTTTACGGTTTCCCTTTCCCCCCCTCCACTCCCTGACTCCATTACCCCATAACCCTTCTACCCCTCCACTCCCTGTTCTCTACGGTTCGGCAATATCCGTCAGATCAGGACTCGCTGAGAGCGAACATTGGTTCCACTCGATATCAGGCATCCGAGCAGCAGCTTCGCGGAGGGCGACTTCCCAGTGCTTACGCATTTTGATCAGGTAAGGATCACCCGCGCGGAATTGCGTCCGATGTTTGATTTCAAAGCTATCGGTTTCGTACATCACCATATTGATGGGTGGACCCACCGACAAGTTCGATCGCATCGTCGAGTCAATTGACAGCAAAGCACATTTAGCGATTTCATCAAGCGATGATTCGAAGGTGATGGTTCGATCCAGGATAGGCTTGCCGTATTTAGTCTCACCAATTTGCAAAAACGGGGTTTCGGGGGTGCTTTTGATGTAGTTGCCTTGGCTGTAAATCAAATAGAGCTGAGGGGCTTCACCACGAATTTGGCCTCCCAGCAGAAAGCTGCAATGGAAGTCGATGTTATCTTTTTCCAGCCAGGGACGATCAAGTTCCTGGAGCTTGCGAATGCAGCTGCCAATGTAGCGGGCGACGTCATAGAGGGTTGGTAGCGTATGAAGATTAAGCTCAGCATTCACGACAATGTCGCGCTCCAAGATATGGAGGACTGCCTGAGTCAAAGATAGATTGCCCGATGTACACATCATGAGCGCGCGATCGCCTGCTACCGAAAAGTCAAATAGCTTGCGATAGGAAGAAATATATTCAACCCCGGCGTTCGTACGCGAATCAGCCGCCAGTAATAAACCTTGCCGAACGAGAATCCCTAGACAGTAAGTCATTGATGAAAGGTCCACTAGCCATTGCCATCTTGCAACACACAGAGAAAGCATCGCTGCACCGAACCTGACCCAAGATGAACTTTACGGTGGACTCAGAGCTCGGTCATTTGGTCACTACACGCTTGCTTCCTACAGATTCCTGTACAGATAGAACTCCCTAGAAGCTGCCGTTGGGTACTTGGGATGGGTAACAGGCTCTAGAATCGTGGCCTGAAAGAACTAAAAAGCACTGAGAGTAAAACTCCCAGTGCTCTCAATAATACCTGACACAGCCGGGTGGAATCGTTGCAGCAAGCCATATATGGCAGTCGACTACGAACCAACGCGCTGACCTGGAGTGTTAGCTATCTGAAAAGCCTCATCCTCAGAACAAACTCTCTGGCGCAACCAAAAACCTTATGAGCCAGTCTGCTTACTAGAAGTTTGAATGTAAAGAATCAAAAGAAATACAGTCGGAACCAGAACAAACAGGATGCTAGCATCCTGTTTGTTCTGGTTCCGACTGTATTTCTTTTGA
>JBCBJE010000581.1:0-4127 GCA_038523735.1 Cyanobacteria bacterium J06626_18
ATCAGTGAAATAATTGCAGCTGGATGCAGCGGATCCGACTTTCATGAGATGGCTGCAGCAATGATAACGACCTGAATAGGGTGCTTATCCGTTAGATCTGACGGATAAGCACCTTACTTTCTATGCTTAACGGTCAAAAGTGACGCATAACCCCCCAAATTCTAGGAGTTATATGTCAAAAATTGAATATAAGTCCTGTGAATCGGGGTGTTATTGCGCAAAAATGACGGATAAACTCCGGGTAGGTGGATCTTATCTGCCAGATCTGACGCTGAATATGTAGTTATGCAGCTTTAAGCGATCGCTAGGGTTACATGGATGAAGCTACATTTGATAAGTGCCTCTGCTTGACCATAAAGTCTACAAACGCACGAATTCGAGGCGAAACTAATCGGCGTTCTAGATAGAGGGCGGTGATGGGTACCTCGGGCGGACGATATTCCTGGAGCACTTCTATCAACAGCCCCTGATTTAAGGCTGTCGCTGCCATATAACCCGGCATTTGACTGATGCCAAGGCCCGTGATCGCACTTCGGCCCACCGCTTCACCATCATCAATCGTCAGATTCCCCTGGACCTGTTTGCGCTCAACCTGCCCATCCATCGTAAAAAACCAGGGCATAAGTCTGCCTGTCTTGCGATTACGGAAGTTGAGGCAGTTGTAATGGTCTAGAGCGTCAGGATGACGGGGACAGCCTGCTTGTTCAAGATAGGCAGGCGTGGCACAGGTGATCAAAGGGTCAGTAAATAGACGCCGAGCGATCAGATTGGCGCTATCGGGCAACACCCCGATGCGCAGGGCCACATCAATGCCTTCTGCAGCCAAATCCACATCCTGATCATCCAAAGACAGCTCGATGGAGATCTGAGGATACTGTTTTAAGAAAGCGGGCATCAATTGGGTGCCCCAGATTCGTCCGTAAGCCGCGCCCATACTAATTTTCAAGCGTCCCTGAGGCTGACTGAGGCTTTCGGTGAGTTCATTAGTCAGAGCGGTCATTTCCTGCACCAACGGCGTGACGCCTTCGTAAAACCGTTCACCTTCGGGCGTCAAGCTAACGCTGCGGGTGGTGCGATGGAGTAGCTTGACCCCCAGTTCTGCTTCCAGCTTGGCGATCGCTTTGCTGACAGCCGGAGGCGAAAGGCCGAGGGTATTGGCCGCTTGCACAAAACTCTGAGATTCCGCCACTTGAATGAAGGTGGTGACGTTACTCAAGCTTTTCATGGCTCATTACTCGCAATTAATAACTTTAAGTAAATAGTGAATTCACTTTTGCCCTATTTTTCTCAAATCATATCCTGCTTATTCTTAATTTAGAAACAAACGGATGGCGCAGCCCATCCCGACCCATTCAAAAACACCCAGGAGGTCTGTGATGAAAATTGGCATTATTGGCGCGGGCGATGTCGGACAAACTCTGGCAAAACTCTGGATACAGGCAGGGCATTCCGTCATGCTTAGCTCCCGCCATCCCGAAACCCTCGATTCCATCATTCAGGAGTTGGGTCGTTCTGCCGAAGCCGCAACGGTTGCTCAAACGGCCATTGAGAGCGAGCTTTTACTTCTTGCCGTGAATTATTCAACCATTAATGACGCCATCGCCCAGATTGCCCCTCACGTCACGGACAAAATCGTAATTGATGCCACTAACCCCCTGCGCTACAGCGATGAGGGCGGTCTGGAGCGGGTGATTGGCGATCGCAAAATCGCCGGACTCGTGATGGCAGAAAAGCTGCCCAATGCCCGCATCGTGAAAGCATTCACTACCCTGTGGACAGGCTATTTGCAACAACATGCCCATCGTCCCCAGCCCCGAGTCGCGATCGCCCTGGCTGGCAATGCAGGCGACAAACTGGCAGTGGCGACGTTGATCCAAGATGCCGGATTTGACCCAGTGGATTTAGGTACCCTCGCTGATTCACGACCGCTCGATCCGCCTAGTGCCATCTGGAACCAAGTGCTTACTGCGGAGGAAGTGCGATCGCGAGTATCCCAAACTTTGCACGCCGCATAACAAAAATCGCCGACCGCAAGATCTGCAAACATTCGCGAACGAGCAATTCGCCCATTCTGAACGCTTCGATCATGACTTCAATGTCTGATTTGGCAGCGTTTGCACAACATTTCAAGAACTTTCAGAGGCTATCATGTCTAATCAATCTTCAACCCTGTTTAACACTCACTTACCCGAGCAACTTTTTGCTGTTTATCAGTCAGCGACCAATGCGGAAAATCAACTATCCGCAGCAGACAAACTGGAAATGATCGAAAAACTGCAGCTCGTCGAGTTGATCTACGACAGTCGCCGGTTCGACGCATTCGAATCGATTTTGACCGATGACTTTACGTTGGATCATGCGCTTGCCAAACGCAGTGGTTTATCCGAATTTCGTCAATTCTGGCAAGCGAATGAGACAACTTTGCTAAATGGGCTACGCCACCAATTCAACAACATCATTGTCTATCCGGAACCCGATGGAACGGCATCAGCAGTGAGCTACTTAAATGTATTGAGATTCGCCAATACTCCAGACGCTTCTGTCGCTGATACGCCTTATCTAGTTGCCCATGCGCCACAAATCACCCATTTCCGCAAAGACAAAGGCGTTTGGAAAATTGATCGTATCGTTATCGATCAAATGGCCGTCTCGAAAACGTTTGGATTGGATGAGCCAGCCCGCCTATATTTTGCGGCCTTGGCGGGGGAGAGGGATGCCATTGGTCAACCGATGTTCCCCTAGCCCTCACGTAAGCGGATATTGAAACAGAGCTGCATCGGCACTTCAATTATTTGCACTCTGTCAATCTCCCCCCCATGTTTACCCATCAACCATCGAGGATAGAACGATGAAACGCCTCATTATGAACGCAGACGAGCCCGGCGGTATCGGCGTCTCAGAGACAGAGCAGCCACAACCGTTGCCCCACCAGAGCTTGGTGAAGGTCACCGCCTTCTCGCTCAATCGGGGGGAAGTTAACTTTGCCCAGTCCCCGGATGCCAAAGGTCGCACCATCGGCTGGGATTATGTGGGCACGATTGATACCCCATCTGCCGATGGTCAAGGCCCTCAGCACGGCATCCGCGTCGTCGGTTGGCGACCGCAGATGGATGCCTTTGCCGAATACGTGATCGGCGATCGCGAGTATATGGCCGTGATTCCTGACGGGGTCTCCGATGTCCAAGCGGCAACCCTCCCGGTCGCCGGACTCACAGCCCTAGCGGCAGTTGATAAAGGGGACCGCATTCTCGGCCACTCAGCGCTGGTTACCGGGGTGACCGGCGGCGTCGGGTTTTTCGCTCTACAACTCGCTAAACTGAGCGGTGCTAAAGCAGTGGCCCAGGTGCGTCGTCCAGAACAAGTGTCCTTTGCCCGAGACATTGGTGCTGATGCCGTCATCGTCACCACAAATGGACAAGGGTTGGCAGCCGAAGGACCTTACCGTCTCGTTGTGGATGGTGTCGGCGGCGACCTGATTGGTTCTTTAATTCAAGTGACAGAAAAAGGCGGCACGTTGGTCTCTTACGGCGGGTCAAGTAGCCATGAAACGTCGCTCAATTTAACCGATTTATACGGCAATGGGGGACAGCGGCAGCTCTATGGACTAACGCTCTACAGTGAGGTGGACGTGGAACCCTCATCCGTGGGCCTCAGTCGTTTACTGCGATTGGTTGAGAGCAATCGCTTACAAGTGCCTGCAATCAGGGAGGCCGATTGGTCAGAAACCGCTAAGCTTACTAGCGATTTACTTGCGCATCGGCTTAGCGGCAAAGCTGTCTTGACGATCCAATAACACGTCAGCAATGTTAGCAGCGATTGCCTTACCTCGTTTTGCAAGAACGGCGATCGCTGCATAACAAGTCGCTCCACCGGAACGTGCTCAAATAGTCGGCTAGGCTAACAATGCTATCGAGGTCCGGTGAGCTTGGTCGTTAGGCATCCAATGAATCTCATGGCTGCGAGTGTTTTGGGACTTTCCCACTTGACTATCGCTCAAACACCTAGAGTGCTGCTAGTTTCCAATATTCTGACAGAGTTGCTGCGGCAGTTGTTTGATAACACGCTGAAACGGCGCATATTCGCGCAAGCTACGGGAAAGAATCAATGCCTCCTGGATTGCAATTATG
>JBCBJE010000582.1:0-4126 GCA_038523735.1 Cyanobacteria bacterium J06626_18
GTATCGCAAGTACATCGAAAAAGATGCGGCTCTAGAGCGTCGCTTCCAGCAGGTCTATGTGGATCAGCCCTCGATTGAGGATACGGTCTCGATTTTGCGGGGACTCAAGGAGCGCTATGAAGTGCATCATGGGGTCAAAATTTCCGACAGCGCTTTAGTGGCGGCAGCCGTTTTGTCGACGCGGTACATCAGCGATCGCTTCTTGCCGGATAAGGCGATCGACTTGGTGGACGAATCTGCCGCCAAGTTGAAGATGGAAATCACCTCCAAACCCGAGGAGCTAGATGAGATTGACCGCAAGATCCTGCAGCTTGAGATGGAGCGTCTGTCCCTCAAAAATGAAACCGATGCCGCTTCTATGGAGCGATTGGATCGCCTCGAAAAAGAGCTAGCCGACTTGAAAGAGGCTCAGTCTAGTCTTAATGCTCAATGGCAGGCGGAGAAAGACCTGATCGACGACATTCAGAAACTCAAGGAAGAGCTGGATCACGTCAATATCGAGATTCAGCAGGCCGAGCGGGATTACGACCTGAACCGCGCGGCTGAGCTGAAGTACGGCAAGCTCACTGACCTCCAGCGGCAGCTTGGTGTTGCTGAAGACAAGCTGACCAATGCTCAAACCAGTGGACAGTCCCTGTTACGAGAAGAGGTGTCGGATGAGGATATTGCCGAAATCATCTCCAAGTGGACGGGCATTCCGGTCAGTAAGCTAGTCGCTTCGGAAATGGAGAAGCTGCTGCATCTAGAGGCGGAACTACATCAGCGCGTCATTGGTCAGGACGAGGCGGTGACGGCAGTTGCCGATTCCATTCAGCGATCGCGGGCTGGATTGGCCGACCCCAACCGTCCCATTGCCAGCTTCATTTTCCTGGGGCCGACAGGGGTGGGTAAAACGGAGTTGGCAAAGGCGTTGGCCTCCTACATGTTCGATACGGAAGAGGCGATCGTCCGCATTGATATGTCGGAATATATGGAGAAACATGCGGTTGCGCGTCTCATTGGTGCGCCTCCGGGATATGTCGGATTTGAAGAGGGTGGTCAGCTCACTGAGGCGATTCGTCGTCGTCCCTACGCCGTCATCCTGTTTGATGAAATCGAGAAGGCGCATCCTGATGTTTTTAACATCATGCTGCAAATCCTGGACGATGGTCGCCTGACGGATTCGCAAGGCCGCACAGTGGATTTCCGCAATGCCGTCGTAATTATGACCAGTAATATCGGCTCCCAGCACATTCTGGATCTGGCTGGCGATGATACCAAGTACGACCTGATGCGCGATCGCGTGATGGAAGCTATGCGGGGCAACTTCCGCCCTGAGTTCCTGAATCGGGTAGACGAAATCATCATCTTCCACAGCCTACGTCAGGAGCAACTACGCGAAATCGTCAAGCTGCAAATCAAGCGGTTAGAGAAACGGCTTGCTGACCGCAAGATGACGCTCACGCTTTCGGATGAAGCATTGGATTGGGTGGCTCAAGTTGGCTTCGACCCCGTCTACGGTGCTCGTCCCCTCAAGCGCGCAATCCAGAAGGAACTGGAAACGCCAATTGCCAAGGGGATTTTACGCGGCGAATTCCAGAACGGGGATGAAGTCTACGCCGATGTGCAGAATGAGCGTCTGATCTTTAAGCGCTAGGTTCTGGGGTTGCGATTGTTTAATTGAATCAGCAAGCCAGAAGCGGGGGTTTTTCCAAAATCCTCGCTTTTGGAATTTAAGAGGAAAACCTAATACATCTCTCGACGATGCAGGATATCGAATCTCTACGCTTCACCCTGAAGAATGGCTCGAATCTCGCTTTCGTTCACAAGCT
Organism: Cyanobacteria bacterium J06626_18; assembly: GCA_038523735.1. GTDB lineage: Bacteria > Cyanobacteriota > Cyanobacteriia > Phormidesmidales > Phormidesmidaceae > SIO1E4. Next base: position 1,812 of record JBCBJE010000582.1, read on the forward strand.
CGGTTTCCTCTCCCGCTTGAATCGCGTTTGCCAAACTGACTTCTTCCAAAGCTTTGAGAATCAAGTCGTAGAAAATCTCACGCTTCTGCTGAATCATCTCGACCAGTACCTCCGCCAGAAATTTTTTGGCTTTATCCTCATCCAAGGTGGGTTTATAGAGAAGTCCTCGCTTTCGATGCATAATTCTAGTATCCATACCACGGATAGCCAATGGCGCACTTTCGCTTTGTCACGCTTTGGGAAATTGCTGCTCCGCGAGAAGCGGTTTGGGATGCTTTAGTGGACTATGAACAATGGCCAACCTGGTGGCCTTCGGTCAAGGAAATTACGGAACTGGAAGCTGGGGATCCGGTGGCAGGTATTGGCCAGAAGAGTCTCTTTCGCTGGAAGACGCCTTTGGGGTATGGATTTGACTTTGAAACCTCAACACTAGAGGCCACACCGCCATTGTTACTCGTGGCGAAAGCGGAGGGACAAATTATCGGCGAAGGCCGTTGGGAACTCACAACGACTGAGCGAGGAACTGAGGTGGTTTACTTCTGGACGGTAGAGACGACCCAGCGCTGGATGGATTGGATGGCTTCAGTGATGCGCCCGCTTATGGAGTGGAATCATGCTGCAACCATGCGCCAAGGGGGTAAGGGTTTAGCTAAGTTCATGAACAGTCCGCTTCTACGTAATGAGGACATTGATTCTAATCTTCGCGATCGCAACACCTCGCTGGTCTGATTTCGCGAGTTCGCTTAACTATCCTGGAAGGGGAGGATGGAGGGAATGGCCATGGCTGTATTGATTAGTCGCGATCGCATTGACTTACCCCCCGGCAGCGAAGTCACATTGCGCTATCAAACCTGGGCTGACTACGAAGCGCTATTGGAGAGCCGTCGCGACGATGCGGCCATCAAAATTCGCTTCAATGCCCACACCCAGGAAATTTCGCTCATGGCTCCTTTAGCTGGTCACGGTCGACGCATTGACATCCTGGTCGATCTGGTTAAAGCGCTACTACGCTACCAAGAACGCGATTGGGATAGCTCCCACCCCATGACGCTAAAGCGTTTTCAAGAAGCGGGGGCTGAGCCCGACGCCTGTTTCTATATTCAAAATTGGCAGGCGTTACTGGGCAAAGATCGCATTGATTTAAGCCAAGATCCACCACCCGATTTGGCGATCGAAATGGACCTGACTTCGCTGACTGGTTTGGATGTCTACCAAGCATTAGCAGTTCCTGAGGTATGGATTTATCGCAAGGGCAGCTTAAGCGTTTATCGGCTTAGCCAAAATGGCTATCAGGACAGTTCAACCAGTTCTGCGTTTCCCGATGTGGATGTTAAGAATCTATTGCCCCAGTATGTAGAGCGCGCCTGGGCTGCAGGATCCAGCATTGCCCTGCGAGAGTTTGAGGCGTTCCTGGCATCATGATGCCGCATAGTAGAGAAAGTTTGACTCCATACCCGATGCTACAGTATGGCTATGTTTTGCACTCTTATCACAATGTCGTGATCAACTCCAGTGCCGGACTTATCAAGGTGACTCATGGCCCTCGCAGCCGACCCAACAATACAACAGAAGCCTTTGAGCTTCGGAGAGTTTCTCGCCCGTTATGGCGGTGATAACCGTTATGAACTGATTGATGGCGAGGTGTTTGACTTGGAACCTACCGGCAAGCATGAAGAAGTCGCTGCCTTCATTACGGCTAAAGCCTGTATTCAAATTGACCAAGCCGCTTTATCTTGGTTCGTGCTACAACGCGGGTTGCTTCGTCCCAACAACGCAGCGATGACTGCTTTTCGACCGGATGTTGCAGTGGTCGATCGCACTGAACTCGTCAACGAACCGCTTTGGGAAGAGCAATCCGTTTTAACCAGGGGCAGTTCGCTGAAATTTGTGATGGAAGTTGTCAGCAGCAACTGGCAAAATGACTATGCCCGCAAGGTTGAAGATTACGCAGCGTTAGGCATTCCTGAATATTGGATAGCGGACTATGCGGGTTTAGGCGGTATTCGCTACATCGGCAAACCCAAACAACCCACGCTCTCTATCTGTACGCTGATGGATGGCGAGTATGATATTCAGCTACTTCGGGGTGAGCAGGCGATCGCTTCTGCTACTTTTCCAAATCTCAATCTGACAGCTGAACAAATTTTGAAAACAAACAGGTAAAGTCCATGAGTCCTTTAGTTGAGCAGATTGTTCAAAAACTAGAACTGCTACCTGACCAGGCTTTACGACAGGTTTTAGCGGTTGTGAACTCATTAGAGCCCATTGGCTCTTCCGGATTCAGGTTGAAAATCGTATAATAGAATACTTTCTCA
>JBCBJE010000583.1:0-4125 GCA_038523735.1 Cyanobacteria bacterium J06626_18
AATCAAGATTACTTTGGTGGGTAGTGTAGCCACCGTAGCCTAAGTATGTATCGGCAATAAACGACTCGCCAGTAGGAACCAAGTCGTTTTGGTTACTTCCAAAGTAGGCGACGGGGTTATAACCCGTCAGGTTATTGAAAATGGCACCCCTGGTATCAACCGTAGAGCCTGCTACCAGCTGGTCTGTGACTGGAAATGCCGGGACATCTACATACACGCTGCCAAAAGCATTAGAGGGAGAAGAGCCTGAGCTATATTCCAATACAGCTGCTCCGAATTCACCAAAGTTAGTCAGAATGCTGTTGGCACTGTCAGGATAGACTGGGGAAATTGGTAGCTGCTGAAAGGTTAGGTAGCCGAATGATTCGACATCCGCATTTGTTTGAGGATCATAAAAAACAAGGTTGGGCATAGTCCTTAGGTCTGGAGAATAGCTATGTGTCGGCTCAACGAGAACACGTGGGCTCACTCGTGATCTAAACAACAAAGTTTCTAGCCTCTATCCGTAAATTACACAGGTCTCCTAAAGGACGAGTTCAGTGATTTCACGGATTTTGACGTGCCATCGAGCCTTTTTCCTGCAGACTTTTGAGGGTGGTGTGTGTGTGAAAGCAAGTAAATGCGTACTTCAGCTTCCCAGCTTGAAAGCCTCAACAAAGAGGCCATAAATCATGCCAATCTTGAATGCGTTCATCACTTCTAGCAGCAAACTATTCTGCTGATCGGCAGAGCGTTTGGCTCGTCGGCGGTAAACTAGCCAGCTTATGAGTTCTGTGGCAATTAGCAAAATCGCCGAAATTACGACGTCCAGTTTTGCCGCTTGACCGGCGATCGCCGAAATCGAGATTGCAAAAAAATTCCCAAACAGTAACCCGATAATCACTAACGATAATCGCCGCCAAGGATTGAAGACCCAACGACTAAAACGGGTGGTGGCGGTTTCGAGCAATGTGGCGAGGCGGGTCCGTTGCATAGCTTGCGTGTCGGTCAATTGAGTACTGGTGAGTCACAGGTGGGGTGGATGGCTCCCCGTGAACAAACAAAGGTAAGTTGCTCTGGGTCTAGATTTTGGACGTCGCTGAAGTCGACTCCCGTGAGCTTATGCCGAGATAAAAAATCAGGCGTCGCTGTGACAAAACCTTGATCAGATTTTCCTGAAGGCACTGTGAAGATGGCCCCAGCCAAATCAGCGCCCGCAAGGTCCGCACCTTGTAGCCACACCTCCCGTAAATCCGCATCTCGCAGAATCGCATTGCGAAGATTTGCGTCGCTAAGATTAGCTCCTTGGAGGCTGGCTCCTGTAAGATCAGCATCTTCCAAAACGGCGGCGCTCAGGTCGGCGTCCGCCAAATTTGCTGATTTAGCCGATATCCCGAGCATGACGGCACCTGACAGTTGAGCCCCAGTCGCGGTGATCTCGGATAGGCGCGCCGCTTCTAAATTGGCACCCGGTAGCTGAGCTGCGGTCAGATCGGCCTTGGAGAGACGGGCCTCAGGCAGACTCGCTTGGCTTAGATTGGCCTGAATCAGTTGGGCATTTTCTAAATTGACTCGCGTCAGGTCAGCTAGCGTGAAATTGGTACGGTTGAGGGTAGCATTCAACAGACTAGTGCCTGCCAAACGACTGAAGGAAAGATTAGCCCCGACCAAACTTGCCTGGGTGAGGTCAGCACCACTGAGGTCAGCCGTGTTGTCATCATAGGTGTCGGGATGGCCATCATCACCGGGGCTGAAGAATGTGCTTCCTTGAAGCTGGGCGCCGTTGAGGACCGTACCACGCCACTGCACGCCTGAAAGGTCTTGATTTTGAAGAATCAGGATGAACTCAGCATTGTTGCTCGATAGGCGACCCAAATGGAGGCGGCTAAAGTCTAGGTTGGCGTCGCGGTCGCTCGGTCCTAGCAAAACCAGCTTCGCTAAAATTTGGTTCACGGTTTGTAAGCGAAGTGTCATGCTGTGACGTTGACCTACGTCGTTCTGTCGGGGTAAGTCATTTGCGAGGCTTTGATTCAAGCGACGTAAAGCCGGCACGGCATCGGTTCCCTGAGCCATCAAGGCTTGCTGCAGTACGTCGAGCCATTGAGAGTCATCTGTCTGAGCAACGAGATCAACTAATAAAGGGGCAACGCGATCGTCTGACAAGTTGCCTAAAGCCAGCACGGCTGCTTGTCTAGCGGCTGTATCCACCTCGGGATTGGTTAAGGTTGACACTAACCTGGTGTATAGAGTTTCTTCGGCTTCGTTCACGGACTTCGGAACCGTGAAGAGGTGATAGCTGCCAACCCCCGCAAGGCCGCCTAAAATCAAGAGCATGCCAACTGCCAGGCCTAGCCCAGACGGGTGTATGCGATGTCTCCTTCGCTCAACACTTGCAGGATCCAAGACTACTGAAGTGAGTCCGCCGTAAGTGTCTCCTAAAATGAGTGCCTGGCTGGCATTCTGGGCAATTGAGGAAGGGGCAGCCTCTTCGTCCCAGAGGTTAGACAGCCGAATGATTGCACCGGTCTCTTGGTCTACTACACAGGTGCCCGCTAACCAATCATGCCAAGAACGATGAGGGCGGTTCCCGAGACCTGTGAGGTTTTCTCCGACCAAAGCCAGTACACTCAATCCGCCTAGAATCAGCAGCCCTGGAAAACCGCCGCTGAGTTGCCAGATACCGTAAGCGACTAGGGCTGGCCCGCCCCATTTGCCGCCCCCTTCCCGTAGGAGCGATCGCCGCCACCCCGGCAATTTTCCGTTCAGCGCCAGTACCTGTACCCCCAGCCATTGTTTGGGCCAACTGCGGCCATACCGACCGATGCTGTAAAAGTGGGCAACTGCCAGTGCCAGAGGAAGTCCTAAGGCAATTGACCATAGGACATTCGTGAGAGGTGTCACTTTTTGGGGCAGCGATCGCGGCGATAACCCCAAACTCTTTGCCAAAGTTGTCTGCGTGACTCGGAGAACAGGGGTCAAGTTGGTGCTGGGTTCTTCGGCACGTTGATTTAGCTGTCCGCCCCAATACAGCGGCCCCGCAATACTGCCGGCAAAGATGGCAAGTTCCAAACTCCACGCCAAAAAGCGCCGTCCCAACGTCGGCACAGATCCACTGGCAGATACGGAAGCGATGGGGGGGGCGTCAATTGCGGGGGAAGGTTTACGCCGCGAGAATACACTCATGACCAATACGGACAGGCTCTATAGCCCCAGTTGTAACACTGTTGTCGCGATCGCGCGCAAGATTTGCGCTGCTATGACTGTGGCTGTGTGCTTTTGGTTAAGTATCTCTCGATAGTCGAGGGTGAAAGGGAAAGGGTAAATATGACTGCAACCTCGGCAATTCCTCAAAATCGAGTTGTTTTACAGGGCGTGAGTTGGTCTACCTACCAAGCGCTGATCCATGACCTGGAATCAGAACCCGGCAAACGCCTAACCTATGACCAAGGAAAACTAGAGATTATGGCACCGTCGCCCCCTCACGAAGGATTCAAGAAGCGCGTGGGTCGCATGGTTGAGGTGACGACAGAGGAGACAGAAACTGAAATTCGGAGTCTGGGTTCGACAACTTGGAGTCGCGAGGATTTGGCCAAGGGACTGGAAGCCGATGAGTGCTACTACATTCAAAATGAGCGGGTTGTTCGTGGCAAAGCTGAGATTGATTTGACGACTGACCCGCCGCCTGACTTAGCCATTGAGGTAGACATTACCAGTAGCTCCATGAATCGATTAGCGATTTATCGGGCCTTGGGCGTTCCAGAGGTCTGGCGTCACGACGGAAGCACGCTAACAATTTATCGTTTAGCGAACAATGAATATCGTCCTCAAGAGAAATCAGAGGTTTTACCGCTATTGGGAAGAGAGGGCATTCTACGCTTTCTAGAAGCGAGTGAAACCCTCGGTGAAACGAGGTGGATTCGAGAATTCCGTAAGTGGGTTCAGTCGCGGCTGGTGTGAGTGAGGTGGGGCAGTGGGCAGTTGGTAGTGGGGAACAGGGAACAGGGAACAGACTGTATCTGATTTAGGTTGGCGAGATATGGCGCTATGCGGGTAAATCAAGTAACCCCCTTCCTCCTTTCCCGTTTCCCTTTCACCCTTAACCAACAGAATATATTTGACCGAAATGTACAGGGCTATCGCTCTATG
>JBCBJE010000584.1:0-4123 GCA_038523735.1 Cyanobacteria bacterium J06626_18
TGAAAGGGAGCCGTTGCCCGATCCATTTTGTTGATCCAGATCAGGTGAGGGATTTCCCAACTGTCTAAAAACTGCAATAGCGGCGATAAGGTAAGTACCCGACTGGGGTCGGCTTCACACACGACGATCGCGGCATCCACGCCAATCAGCACATTGTCGGTTTCCTGCTGCAACTCCACTGAGCCGGGGCAATCCAGGAAATTAAAACGAATGCCGCCATACTCAGCGTAGGCGGCATTTAATTCGGCAGTCATGGTACGAGCGCGGGCTTCGGGCGTAGCGTCTCCAATACTGGTCCCCGCTTCAACTTGACCTTTGCGGTTAATGGCGTTGCTCACATAAAGCAGGCTTTCGAGGAGGGTGGTTTTACCACTAGAGTAGGGGCCAACAATCGCAACGTTGCGCGGCCCCGATACAGCTTTCTGGGTCATAATTTACCCCTTATTTATAACGAAACTACCTCACCGAGATCCTCGTAGCGAATAAGGATTGCGGTGAACTCAAGCTAGTTCCTAACTGCTTAGTCCCACATTAACCCTCTCATAACCACTGGAATTCCCTTGTTGAAGAAAGTTCACCGAGCTAAGATTCGTAATCAACCATGGAGATGTATGAACTTAATCGTGTTATCTTTCCACAATTCGCGAGACTGCAATTAAGCCCTCTTTACGCTTTAAAAAGAGCCGTATTTTTGTGCGCGCACAAATTAATGACATACAATCATTCCGCAAATCATAAGAACTGAATTAATCTATTTGCCGAACCGTTCTGGGATATCCGCAGACGCAATCTGTGAATTAATGAAAGCGTTGAGACGCTTAACTCAGCCCCTCGCGCAGTTGAGTCAGAGCAACATATTCCGATTTGAAAATGTTCAATAATCGTTGATATACAGGGATGACCTTCTGATATTGAGCTACGTTGGCAGCAATGGGCTGATGCTGCTGGGTTGTTCCAAGCATGTTGGCTGCAATCTTCAAGTCTGAGATATATCCCAATGCAAATAGACCTAAGATTGCTGCCCCTAGACAAGAACTCTCGTAGCTTTGAGGGATGGTTACCTCGCAGTTGAAAATATCCGCCAACATCTGCCGCCACAGATCAGACTGGGCAAACCCGCCTGCTGCGCAAATACTATCGGTTTCACCAATCGTCTCTTGCAGCGTTTCGAATACGAGATGGAGGTTGTAAATAACCCCTTCCAACACAGCCCGAACCATATGGGCTCTGGTGTGATGCAGGCTCAGGCCCACAAAGCTGGCGCTGGCGTTGGCATCCCATAAAGGCGATCGCTCCCCTGCCAAGTAGGGATGAAATATCAACCCATCAGCTCCCGGACGAATGGTCCGTGCCAGGTTCATTAGCTGATCATAGGAATCCTGACCCAGAGCTTGAGGGGGGTCGGCTGTATCTGCAAACTGATCGCGAAGCCAGCGCAGCGCGATACCCCCATTATTGACAGCACCGCCAGTGACCCAGTGGTATGGCGTCAATGCATAGCAAAACAAAACGCCGTCTGGATCGGTCTGGGGGCGATCCACAATTGCTCTCACAGCCCCACTGGTTCCCACGGTAACGGCTACAGTTCCTGGCATCACCGCCCCAACCCCTAAATTCGCCAAGGCCCCATCGTTGGCACCGATGACCACAGGAATGTTAGTAGCTAATCCCATTTGTGTGGCCCAGTGCGATCGCATCCCCTGCAGAACCTGTGTCGTAGGGACCAACTCCGAAAGCTGCTCAGCCCCGATACCTGCCAAGCTAAGCGCTTCTGCATCCCAGTTCAGAGCTTCTAGATTCAACAATCCTGTAGCTGAGGCAATTGAATAGTCCACTACATACCGCTCAAATAGCCGGTAAAATACATACTCTTTGATGGAAATGAACCGCGTCGCTCGATTAAAAAGCTCGGGATGCTCTTGGCGCAGCCAAATTAGCTTGACCAGCGGCGACATGGGATGAACAGGCGTCCCTGTACGGCGGTAAAGCTTCTGGCCTTGATCAGACGACTTGAGATCTGTAGCCCACTTGGCACTACGATTGTCTGCCCAGGTAATGCTAGCCGTCAGCGGCTGATGAGTCGTATCCATCAAGATGAGGCTATGCATCGCTGCACTGAAGGATAGTCCTGCGATCGCTGCTACATCTACCTCGCGAACCACCTGCCGTATGGTCTCAATAACCGCCCGAAAAATCTCCTCAGGGTCTTGCTCTGCAGCGTCTGGCACCGGACTATGCAATGGATAGCCAACTGCAGACTGATACACCACCGCGCCATTTTTCCTAAACAGAATCGACTTAGTGCTGGTCGTCCCAATATCGATCCCCACCACATATCCCAAATCCTCACCCATTGCCCCTTCTCCTTATCGCCCTATCCCTCAAGTCCCCTGTCCCGCAACCCTCCATCAATTTGTTTCAACCTCTTCAAGGAAAGCCTCTGACATTGGGGAGAATGGCTATAGTGAGTGGTTGAAAGCTGAGCGATCGCCCATGACTCAAACCGCTGCTACGGCCCCCTTAGACGTTTTTATCTCCTATTCGCACAAAGACGAAGACTTGAAGGAAGAGCTAGAGGTTCATCTCTCGACCTTGACCCGTCAGAACAAGATTAAACCCTGGCAGGATCGCACGTTAGAAGCAGGAACGGAATGGGATCCGCAAATTAAAGCAGCACTGGAAGCCGCTCAGATTATTTTGCTACTGATCACGCCCCGCTTCATGGCCTCAAACTACATCAACGATGTGGAGTTGACACGCGCTCTAGAACGGCACCGAGCAGGGGCAGCTAGGGTGATTCCTATCATTCTGAAGCCCGTGGATTTGGTGGGCACGCCCATTGCGCAACTGCAGGCACTGCCTAAGGATGCCAAACCCATCACGCGCTGGGACGACCAGGATGAAGCGTTTTTGGATGTCGTGAAAGGTATCCGGCGCGTGGTGGATTCTTTAAATGCTTAGGCCAGTACTCCAGCGTCAGTAGTCACTTTTTCGTCCTCAGGCGCAGCGGCAGAGTCTCCTCTTAGCCCTGATGTCCCTTCCTCTGTGTATGCCTTGAGTGTACCGCCGCCCGTGATGCCACCGTCTGCAGCACCTCAGGGGCAACAAGTGCCAGCATTACTGAATTGGGTGCAGAGTCCAGTGGGGTGCGGCTTAGACGAGGTCGAAGCGGTGATCGCCGCAATTTTGAATCCCTAACCCCTGATAGAGATAGGTCAGCATACATGTCCGTCAAAATAGTTCGTATCCCTAAACGGTCTGTTGAGCTGTCATTCTCTGGTCAAAAAGTTCTGTGTTGCGCGCGTCTATTGTCATTCTGGTTAAGAACCGCCAGCGCCATCTCGAAAACGTATTATGTGGCATCCAGCGACTTTCTTCCCCAGTAGAAGAAACCATCGTTATTCACATGAATGAAGCGGCGCGACCTGCTCCTAAAGGCTTTACGGGTAAGTTCATCAGTCGGCAGTTACAAAACCCAGACGTTGTATTGCCTTTAGCCCAAGCGCGGAATCTAGGAGCTAAGCTCGCGACAGGCAATGTGATTATTTTTCTGGATGTGGATTGTATTCCAGCTCGAAGCTTGGTGACCGATTATCTAGCGGCGTTGGAGCAACTACCTGACGCGATCGCGATGGGAGAAGTCTAGGTACTGGTCGTCTAGGGGGTGATGGCTAGAATAGGGGTGGTGCATTGGTTTCAAGCTACGAAATGTCCACACTGCCAGAGTGAGGAGACCGTGAAAAACGGTACAGCGCGCCTTCAAGACGGGAGTACGCAACAGCGCTATCTGTGTCGTGAGTGTGACAAACGGTTCAACGAGCGGACTAATACTCCGATGGCCAGACTCAGGACATCATCCCAAGTGGTGGCAGCCGCCCTCAACGTGCGCAGTGAAGGGTTGGGAGTCAGGGCAACCGGACGCTCATTCGGTAAGTCCCACTCCACCATCATCAACTGGGAGCGGCGACTAGCGGCCAAAGTAGAGCACACGAGTTGGCATTTTCTGTGGAGAGAATAAAAGCGACGGGTTTGTGGTGGTAGAGAATAAGTCTGAGTAGGCTGTGGAGAAACTTCAATGCTCCCGTTGGTTCAGATTCCACAAACCCTGCAAACGCACTTACAA
>JBCBJE010000585.1:0-4121 GCA_038523735.1 Cyanobacteria bacterium J06626_18
CATTCAATTCTTTGAAAACCTACAATCAAGCTACATTGAGCGATGGTGCAAAAGCTCAAAACTTGGTTGGAATCTACGATCAGACAGCCCAGCTGGAAATTAACGGCTAGTTCAGCTAGCGACTCGATTTAACTAACCGGTTCTTCGTGGAAGTTCATGGTTAGCTCAGCTAACAACGTCTGATTGCCAAGTTTCCTAATAGAGAGGCAAGAAAATCTTGTCTCTCTATTTCATGTCTGCCGATTCTGCTCCATAATTAGAGAGTAAAAATCGGGCATCGGTACCTGTCGGTTTTAGCTGAGAAACACTGGTACAACGTGGCAAACCTGATTTTCTCTTTGTTCTTGCCTGCCTAGCTTATTCTTGGTTTTCGCTATTAAAGTGTACTGAAATTATGTTGGTTGTTTCGTATGCCTGCATCCATCATCCTTAAATCACTTCAATCAGAGCCGATTACGTCTGAGGCATTTCTCCCTTTTGGACAGGTTATCTTTTCCTCTCCAGATGGTGCTACGTATGGACCTGAAGACGCGCAACTGAAGCTAGATGAGGGCATCCCGCGCTTTTACATCATGCAGTTAACGGGTAGAGGACGACGATTCCACGCGATTACCCGCCATCAAAAATGTACTCAGTGCTTGGGGTCTCTGAACGGTGCCGAGTGGTTTATGGGAGTCGCGCCACCTTGTGAGGCTGATGAGCCCGCTCCGGAGACAATTCGGGCTTTTCGAATTCCAGGAAACTGCTTTATCAAACTGCATGTGGGCACGTGGCATGCTGGTCCATTATTTGAGACTCCCCAAGTCAGTTTCTATAATCTGGAACTGAGCGACACCAATGTTACCGACCATCACACCTGTAACCTGCGATCGCGCTACCGCCTAGAATTTGAAATCGTGTAGTGCTTAGGAAAAATCGATGGCTAAGTTTGTGATGTGGGGCAGCTATTGTGAAAACGCGCTAGAAAAGCGGACGCCGTATCGAACCGCTCACCTTGAAGGGCTACAATCTCAAAAAGACAGCGGCATCTTAGTGGCCCTCGGCCCCACAGTCGACAACACTAAGATATTCGGCATCTACGAAGCTTACGACGAAGCAAAGGTCCGGCAGCTAGTTGAAGCCGATCCCTACTGGCAAAATGGCATCTGGACGGACTACGAAATTTACGCCTGGAACCAAGTGTTCTAACCTAGCCCCCGTTCCCTGTTCCTTGTTCCCTAGCTATTGCAATCCGTGGTGAACCACAAGACCTAAAAATTCCTCGTAAGAGACTTGCCCATCGCCGTCGCGATCGACCTTTCTAATCTCAGCTTCCAAATCCTCGCGGTCAAAGGGGAGGACCAGCTTGTCGACGATCGCAGCGGCTTCCTCGATCGTCAACAAGCCATTTTCCTCCAAATCAAACTCGGCAAATTTCTTGAGCAAAGCGTAGTGGGGGACCGAGGCGCAGAGAAATTCGTCAAACGTGATAGTGCCATCATGGTTGGTATCTGTGGCATTAAACCGCGCCATGACACGCTTGACTTCCTTCGCGACAGCAAGTGCCAAAAATTCATCCAGTTCAATCGTGCCGTTTTGATTGAGGTCAAGCTTGGCAAACTCTGCTTTAGCGTACTCTAATCGCTGTTTGGGAAGCCGTTCAGCCAATTTGGGCAGGCTAGCATCAAGATAATCGTGGCTCACGTCAAATTCCCCTGGGAAGTAATCTTGAACTGGCTAGGAGTCTACCATTGCGTTCAATATTTGCCTAAAACACTTGGGAAAGTATTAAGGTTATTGCGCCTGCAGAGTATTTTGCGACCACGCCAAGAAGTTCAGCAGAATTCTCTGATGAGGAGGACCGAGAGGCCGCATTTCCTCAGCCCTGGCGGAATAGCGCTCGCCCCTATGAATATCGTCCACTTTCCACAGGCCCAAGTCCCAGCCTTCATTAAGTTCTAGCTGTTCAACCGGAACCGTCAGCGGACCATAAAACACATTCCGAGCAACGCGATTGTCTTCGGTCCGCTCAAACAACTTAAGCCAGGGGGGTGTGTAGCCAATCTCCTCTTGCAATTCGCGCCAAACCCCCTCCTCTGGTGTTTCACCCGGTTCCAAGTGCCCCCCAAAGAAAGCCCAATAGCCGGGATACAGAATGGTGGGGATGTTGTCTCGGAGCTGTAGGAGGAACTGATTGTCTTGAGTGAGAATCGCGATCGCTACCTCAACCTTTGGTCCTGCCGTCATAAACCATTCCCTCTTGCTCACGTCTCACATTCCTCAAAAGCGTAAATTGTCGAGGCTAGTAAATAATAGAGAGAAGAATACCCATCCCTCATGACATGGCAGCGTCCTCCCCCAGGATGAAAATCGTAGGGTGTCATCCGCGCAGCGATGCACCTTTTCCAGTTATTTCTGCCGAACTCCTGCGACCTATCAGCAAAGGCCATCCATCCGCGATTGGCAAGAATATTGAAAGGTCTGCAGGATCAGTAAAGATGCATGTAAAACAGCGTGACCGATTCTCGTCTAACCCCCATCATTGACTGGTTCGCTCACCAGGGCTGGCAACCACTGACATTCCAGCAGCGCACCTGGGATGCCTACTTAGCAGGACACAGTGGCTTGATTCAGGTGCCCACTGGCTCGGGCAAAACCTACGCTTCGATCATGGGCCCCCTGGCCGAAATGCTAGAAACCCCTGGCATCGGGCTGCAGCTACTGTACATTACCCCCCTACGCGCGCTATCTCGCGATATTGAACAGTCGCTTCAGCGGCCGATCGCAGACATGGACTGGAATCTCCGTGTCGAGGCCCGTACCGGCGACACCAGCTCTTCACGTAAGGCGCGACAGCTCAAAAAAATGCCGGATGTGCTGATCACTACGCCGGAATCGCTATCGGTGATGCTGTCTTACAAAGACGGAGCTAAGCGATTTCAGCATTTGCGCTGCGTCATTTTGGATGAATGGCATGAACTAATGAGTTCCAAACGGGGTACGCAGGCAGAGCTTTGTCTGTCGCAGCTCCGTTGCTTTGCACCCAAGCTGCGGACGTGGGCCGTGTCCGCCACGCTAGGCAATTTGGAAGAGGCAGCTCAAGCCGCAGTCGGGTTGGGCACCCAGCCAGTCATTATCCGCTCTGACCTGAAGCGTGAAACGATAATCAAAAGTGTTTTGCCAGAGTCAGTAGATAGCTTTCCCTGGGGTGGGCATCTGGGACTGCGGATGTTTGAGGAGTTAGTCGCCGCGCTGGATATCGACAAGTCCACACTGATTTTCACCAATACCCGCAATCAGGCAGAGCGCTGGTATCAGGCCCTCCACTTTGCTCTGCCCGATCACGAACCTCAAATTGCCCTGCACCACGGTTCAATTGATGTAAAAGAGCGGGAAGCAATCGAGGCAGGGGTAAAGGCGGGGGATATTAAGTGGGTTGTCTGTACATCATCGCTGGATCTGGGCGTAGATTTTCAGCCCGTTGAGCGCGTGGTGCAGATTGGCAGCGCCAAGAAACTGGCTCGACTCCTGCAGCGGGCGGGGCGATCGGCTCACGTCCCAGAAGGCACCTCAGAGGTGTTTTTCCTGCCAACGAATGCGCTGGAGCTGCTGGAGATTTCGGCGTTTCGGCGAGGGTTGGAAGCGGGGGCGATCGAAACTCGCCACCCTCAAAGCAAACCCTACGATGTACTTGTGCAGCATTTGGTGACCCTGGCCTGTGGCGATGGGTTTGAACCCACAGCAGCTCGCGCTGCTATCCAACAAACGGTCGGCTATCAGCATCTGACTACCGAGGAATTTGACTGGGTGCTGGAATTCATCGAAAAGGGCGGCAAGTGTCTGGGAGCCTATCCCCGCTATAAAAAGGTTGTCATAGCGGAAGGTGTGTATCGGGTTACCGATACTAAACTCTCCCGCATGCACCGGATGGGGATTGGCACCATTACTGGCAATCAGGCCGTGCGCATTGTATACACTAATCGCCGCGAGATCGGCACGGTAGAAGAGAACTTTGTCTCGCGTCTGAAGCCGGGTGATGTCTTTTTCTTTGCGGGACGGCAGCTAGAGTTTTTTCAGATGAAGGATATGGTGGTGTACGTGAAAAATACGCGCCGCCAATCCACAGTGACGCCAACCTGGGC
>JBCBJE010000586.1:0-4114 GCA_038523735.1 Cyanobacteria bacterium J06626_18
AGATTACTCTGCACCATCACTTCACCTAAGGCATCGTTTTGCGATCTGGCCGTCCCTAGTGCAGTTTCCAGCGTCGCCGCCGCCGCCGCCAATTCGCCCCGACCAAATGCCGTCCGTCCTTCTGTCAAAAGCGCCTGCACCTGACCAATCGGTGCCTCCGCCATTACTGCTGCCGGTCGCAACGCCAATAGGTTTGTCGGTCCCTCGGTCAGCGTCAGTAGCAGCGCCAGACACAAACCCGTGAGGATATATGTGAGTCGTCGTAGTTTTGTGCGGTTCAGTTGCATAGATTTGGTGGGAGAGAGAGGGAGTGGAGGGAGTGGGAGGGTAGAAGGGTGGATGGGTGCAAGAGTAGGGGTCTGATGGGGGGATGGAGTAACAGGGAAGGGGAAATAGGAAAGGGTTAGTGGGCTTCGCCGTGAGCGTCAGCCGTAGGCGCAACCTTCCCGGAGGAATAGGGTAGCGGGTAAGCGTGAATGGGTTATGGGCGCTAAAAATCAACGACCATCACGATTGACCATTACCAACCATCAACCATCAACCATCAACCAAGAACCAAGAACCAAGAACCAAGAACCAAGAACCACCCTCACTCAGAATTCGTCTGCTCAATCGCTGCCAATGCCCGCTGCGCCAATGGCTGTGCCGGATCGATCGCTAATGCCATTTCCAACGACGCCATGCCGGCTTCAATCTGATCCATCTGCAGTTGCAGGATGCCAAGACCGGCCCAGGCAGCAGCATTCTGCTCATCGATGAGGACAGCGGTTTCGTAGCTGGTTTGGGCTTCCTGATAGCGGCCTAGCGCTACGAGGACCGCGCCTCGATTTTGCCAGGCTTGCGTAGAGCGCCTGTCTAAGTCAATTGCCCTATCGGCTGCGTCTAAGGCAGTGTCGTACTGGCTGAGTAGCCAGAGCACCACACTGTAGTTCGCCCAGGTGCCAGCGTCTTCGCGATCGCGATTCAGCGCTTCTTCGTAAGCTTCCTGGGCATTTTGGTAGGCAAACAAGGCGCCTTCCAGGTCGCCATTGTCAGATAAGAGCTGTCCCTGACTGCGTAGAATGCGGGCGAGGTTAGCCCAAGGGCGGGCCGCGGTAGGGTCGAGTTCCAGCGATCGCTCAGCCGAGCTAATAGCGGACTGCAACTGCTGGATGCGCTGTTCTGGCAAGGGTTCCTGGATCGCGAGGTACCACAGAACCACGCTGCGATTGTTCCAAGCTTTGGCGTAGTTAGGGCTGATGCCGACAGCGCGGTTGCTGGCGGCTAAGGCTTCCTCTAATTTGCCGATACCGGTTAAGGCTTGAGCCCGTTCACTCCAGGCTTGAGCGGCTCCTAGAGACCACCAGTTACCGTCGCCCTGAATCGCCTGCTGGCAAGCCGCTTCGGCCTCTTCAAATCCCTCAAGCTGATTGAGCACCGTACATTGTCCAACTAAGGCACGCGAAGACTCAGGCGCTATCCCAACCGCCCGAGTGTAGGACGTCAGGGCCTCAGTGGGGCGTCCTAATTGCTCCAGCACCCAGCCCTGTTCGGTCCAGGTGTCGGCACTGTCGGGGGCGATCGCAATGGACTGGTCATAGGCGGCGATCGCGTTGGCATATTCACCCAGCGATCGGTAAGCAACTCCCTGATAAAACCAAGCTAACCCAGGTGTTTCAGACTCCCATCGTTGATTACCGATTAGCGCATTCTGGCAGGCCGTCACCGCCTCCTCATAGCGATCCAGGTTAATTAGCGCCTGACACTGATAAGTGAGCGTCAGCGAATCATCCGGCTCCAGCAGCAGCGTCCGCTCATAGGCCACCAGGGACAGCTCAGATTCATCCTGCTGATCCAAAATCTGCCCTCGAAATCGCCAAGCCAGGGCCGGAGACTCATTGCCCCAGTCACCATCTACCCGTAGGGCTTCGTTACAGTTATCCAGCGCTGTTTCTGAGTCTTCCAGGGCGTAGTAGGCCATGCACTGGTAGGTGAAGGCCAGGGAGTTTTCTGGATTATAGGTAAGGGATAAGTCGGCGGAGGCGATCGCCTCAGGATATTGATTCAGTTGTAGCAGCACACCGCTATGGTCAGCCCAGGCACTCGCATCCTCAGGGCGGATTTCAATCGCGCGCTCACAGGAGGTTTGGGCTTCAGCATATTTCCCGGCCTCGGTTTGTAGCCGACACAGGCGCTGCCAGTAGTTGAAGTCTTCTAGTTCTTCGAAGTTGACTTGAGCAGTGTTGAGTGGATGGGTGGATGGGTAGGAGGGTGGATGGGTGGATGAGTTTTGAGTTTTACGTTCTGAGTCTGAATCCGTTCTTAGTTCTTGGTTCTTGGTTCTTAGGTGATGGTTGGTTGGTGATTGGTGATTGGTAATAGGTAGTTGGTCTGTTTCCCATTCCCTATTACTTATTATCCCTATTCCCTGTTCCCTATTCCCTATTCCCTGTTCCCTGGTCCCTATTCCCGACTCCTGACTCCTGACTCCTGACTTCACCCAACCTTCCCAGGCTAAGTTGATACCCACGTCGGCGCTTCGTTGGTTATCTTCGTAGGAGGAGCCTTGCGTTCCTAGCGATGCTGCATCTGCCAGGCTGTGAGTCCAGAACCCCAGGGTGAGACCTAGTACGCTGCTGCCCAGTAGCTGCCAGTGACGTCTCACGGGGTCACTCAGCCAGACTCGATACTTGCCTAGCGATGGAAGCATAACGACATGAGTAAAGCGTTGAAGCATGGAGCGCTACTGTGGGGGCTGTTTCTTGTTCCGTCAGCCCTAGCCGCAAATCCTGACGATATTCAAAAATTGAAAGAAACGCGGCAGTGTGCCGGCTGTGACTTGCAGGGAGCCGATTTGTCGGGAGCGTATCTGCAGCAGGCGAATCTGCAAGGGGCAAATCTGGCCGGTGCAAGCTTAAATGGAGCCGACTTGCGGGGTGCGTATTTGCTGGAGGCAAACTTGCAGGCGGCGGATCTTCGCAATGCTGACCTGACTGGAGCTAACCTTAATCAGGCTGACCTCAGCCGCGCCCGTTTGCGGAACACGCTGATTGACGATCGCACTGTATTGGCGGAGAAGTGGCGGCTGGTTCACACGCTCAATAACGAGGGGACTGCAGGCATCGCTCTGGCTGATGTCGATTTATCGGGAGCCAACTTGCAAGAGCTGGATTTGCGATCGCTCGACCTCTCCGGTACTGATTTGTCGGGGGCTACATTGGAGGGTGCTAACCTCGCAGGGAGCAATCTCGCTGAGAGCAACCTAGCGGGCAGCAGTCTATTCATTGCCAACTTTGAGGATGTGCAGCTCACCAGTGCGAATTTGACTGAGGCAGACTTGCGGGCGGTGAATTTGCCAGGGGCAAATTTAACCGGGAGTGATTTGACCGATGCCGATTTAGCGATCGCCCGCCTTGACCAAGCCACCCTCACCGACACGACCCTCCGCAACAGCAATCTGGAAACCTCCATCCTGCCTGGGGCTGATTTGACCAACGCTGACTTAACGCAAGCCAACCTGTTTTTGTCTGATTTAGAAGGTGCGAATCTGACCGGCGCAACGCTAGACGATGCCCAACTAACGGGTGCCAATCTGACTGATTCTGCAGTGCTGGAGGGCAGTTTACAGGGGGCAGAGCTGGAAGGCATCGCCTCGCGCAATGGTGATTTACAAGGCGCTGACCTGAGTCGTCTCAATTTGGCTAATGTCGATCTCAGCGGTGCCGATCTTAGCGGTGCCGACCTGAGCAACACCAACCTCAGCAACGCTAATCTCCGCAACACCGACCTCAGCGCCACCAATCTGCAGGGGGCCAATCTCAGCCAGGCGGACTTGACCGGAGCCAATCTCACAGGGGCAAACCTGCGACAGGTAAACTTTGCCGGAGCTAATCTCACCCAAGCCACCCTAGAAGGCATCACAGCAGGCAATACAAATTTTTGCGGCGCGACTATGCCCGATGGTGTCGAGCGAGAGTGCTAAAAGACAAACATTTTCCTTTGTCCTTTTGTCCATAGGGTCGATTCTCTAGCAAAAGAATTTCGGTTTTCCTACACCTCCGCCAGAGAATTCAATTCTCTGGCTCATGGTGCTCAAGTCCTTACAAGAGGACTCCCCATGAAATCTCATTAATGG
>JBCBJE010000587.1:0-4111 GCA_038523735.1 Cyanobacteria bacterium J06626_18
GAGGATCCACGCCAAACCGATTCGCAAGTGGGTTCAGGTCATTAGAAAACACCATCACGATAGGAATGGTATACACGACGTGGCAATTCAGTCGCCGCAGTTGCTCACCTCGATCCACAAACAAATATGCCGATTGGGATTTCACGGCTTTCTGGGTGTTGTCCAGCCGGTCCAGATTATCGATTAAGACCACCAGCCCCTTGTAGCCACGTTTCTGCAACTCAGCTCTAGCAGGTGCTAATAGCTCCTCGTTGATGGCTTCCAAAATGTTTTTGGTGCGCGGCTCCATGATTTGCCGCATCTGTCGCCGGAGTTCCGGGCTGTCTTTGGTATTGGCCGTCAGCTTGGCAATCCCAACCGAAAGTTCCACGCCACCGCTGATGTCTACTGGCGTATTCAGGATCTCGCTCACTTCCTGGAAGAGGCGGGTAAAGTAGCTGGGCTTCAGGCGAATCCCGATCGCTTCCAAACTGGCACTGACCTGGCGCGCGATCGCGATCAGAACATCGGTGACATCCACATCCACCAAGTCCATTTCATTGCTGGACTCGAAATACACCACATGAAATCTGGACTCAGTCAGATAGTTCTGCAGACAAAGCATCTCTGTCGATTTGCCACAGCCAATGTGTCCCGTAAAGAGCTGACAGGTCGGCTGATCGTGCAGACGGTCAATCGTCCGCGCCAACTGTCGGGTGACGTTACCACCCCGCACATCGGAAAAATCAATATAGTACTTTAGATCTTCATCATTACTAATATCGAGGGGCTTTGATGGATTAAACGCTTTCCAGAGGCGATCAAGGTCTAGGGACATTTGCTTCTCTATAATCATTAGCCTGATGGTTACGAGGGACTGCTGATATCAGCGGGGACAAAAACTCAGCTTTACGACGGATCTCAGGAATAACGGCCTCTCAAGAATCATAAGTGCCCCTTTCGCTTATGAAATGCTTCAACTTCTACAGAACCAATTTCAGAAAAATACTGACTTGATTAAATTCGGTGAAAGGAGAGATTTAGGCTCGTTGTCAATGGCACAGTGTTTTTGTCAGCGGTTGTACTTAAAGCAGTTGTTTTGAAGCCGTGAGAGGCGCTACAAAACGCGATGTTGCGTGAGCGGTAAGATGCAACAGCGGGCATGTGGCTTTGATTATGAGTTCGCGCATCTTGGTTGAGGAGAAACAGCGTGGCGACTCTGCTAATTAAAAATATTCATACCCTGGCGACGTTTGATGACGATCGCACCGAAATTCGTCACGGGGCGCTGTTGGTGCGTGACAACGTGATTGAACAGGTCGGGACAACAGCGGAGCTGCCGGATACTGCCGACGAAGTTTTGGACTTGAGCGATCGCCATGTTGTTCTGCCGGGACTCGTTAACACCCACCATCACTTTTTTCAAACACTGACCCGCGCCTACCCACCTGCGCAAGACAAAGAACTCTTTAACTGGCTGCAAAATCTCTATCCTGTATGGTCCAACCTGACGGCTGAGTTGTTTTACACCAGCGTTCAGATGGCCTCTGCTGAACTAATCCTATCTGGTTGCACTACCGCCAGCGATCATCACTACTTTTACCCGAACGACTGCACTTTGGACGACGAGATTCGGGCCGTGCAATCGATTGGTCTGCGGTTCCATGCCAGTCGCGGCAGTATGACCATTGGCGAGAGCAAAGGAGGACTGCCACCTGATCATCTGGTGGAGGAGGAAGACTCTGTGCTCAAGGACTCCCAGCGACTGATTGAGCAATATCATGACAGCGACCCTTACGCCATGCTGCGAATTACCCTGGCACCCTGTTCTCCTTTCACCGTCACCCAAGACCTGATGCGTGAGTCAGCCGCCATGGCCCGGGCCTACCCTAAAGTACGGCTCCACACCCATCTGGCAGAAAACGTCAAAGACGTGGAGTATAGCCTGGAGAAGTTCGGCCAAATTCCGGGCGAGTATGCCGAATCCTTGGGCTGGCTGGGAGACGATGTGTGGCATGCCCACTGCGTCAAGCTGACGGACGCTTCCATCGCTAAGTTTGGCAAAACTGGGACGGGGGTAGCCCACTGCCCCTGCAGCAATATGCGACTGGCCAGTGGCATTGCCCCGATTCGTAAAATGCTGGCGCAGCAGGTACCCGTTGGACTCGGGGTTGATGGGTCGGCCTCGAATGATTCCGGTCATTTACTGCAGGAGGCACGAATGGCGATGTTGGCAGCCCGTGTCAGAGATGAGGATCCAGAGGCATTAACGGCTAGGGAATCGTTGGCGATCGCTACCCGAGGCGGGGCTCGGGTGCTAGGGCGCGGGGATATTGGCTGCTTGGCTCCGGGCATGGCAGCTGATTTTATCGCAATCAATCTCGATCGCCCTTCATTTGCAGGGGCTCTTCATGATCCGATCGCAGCTCTCATGTTTTGTTCCGTTGATAAAGTTGATTACAGCTTTATCAACGGACGATGTGTAGTTCGGGAAGGCATCCTCACAACTCTTGACTTGAATCAGCTGGTTACGAGGCATAATCACTCAGCTCAACGCCTGATCACAGGTGAGTGATTCCTCCAATTTTTTTTGAAACTAGGACAAATTCTGATAAACGGGTAATGAAGATTCCGTAAATTCTCGGTAGGAGTCTTCATTTAGACCCATCCAGCAGCTTAGTCTTGACATCAGACTGCTAATAGATGTTCCCCAATTGGGTGCAAACACTGAACTTTTTCGTTAACTCTCCGCACTTCAGCGCAGAGCCGTCAGAATATGTATTAAGGTTAGGTTGCAGAGGTATTCTGTAATGGGGAACACCAACAAGGTGGATTCTGACGAAGCGGGTGTAACTTTTGGGATTTGCATCAGCATAGGTCGCTGAGATGCACAGGTAGCAGGAGTAATGCACTGGGAAGCCGGAGTCTACCATGCAATGGAAAACACTGCTGAATGAAGCCATTGACCGAGCCCGTAGAGGAGAACTCTCCGAGGCCGTGGTTTTGTTTGATCAAGTGCTGCGTCTAGAGCCGACGTACAGCAAAGCTTACTATAATCGCGCGTGTGCCTTGAGTGATTTGGATCGGGTTGATGAGGCGATCGCGGATTTTTCAGAGGCGGTCCAGCTGAATCCGCTCTACGTCAATGCTTACCTCAATCGCGGTAATTTGTATCGCCAGCAGGGTAACTATGTTGCTGCGATGGCTGATTTTGAAGCAGCGCTGCAGATTCAACCTGATTCGGCCAAAGCCTATGGGAGTCGCGGTCTGACGTACATCGCTCAAGGCTGCTATCGAGCTGCCATCAGTGACTTGAATCAAGGGCTGGAGTACGCCCCCAAGTTTGCGAAGCTATATCTATGGCGCGGATGTGCCTATCTACAGGCGGGTGAGCACACAGCAGCAATCGCGGATTTCGACCAAGCCCTGGACCACAATCCCACGCTGGCCGATGCGTACCACAGTCGTGGGTTAGCCTACATGAGCATGGGGAACCTCTACCAGGCGATCGCCGACTTCAATCAGGCCATTGAGATCAACCCCGGCTTGGTAGAAGCCTACAGCAACCGTGGCATGTTACGGCACAAGTTGGGCGATACCGAAGGAGCCGTAGCTGACTACCAGTGCGTGATGACCCTCACGTCCGACTGGACTGATGTGGACTCAACGGAGCCAGAAGAGGCGGTTGACACCCCCACTACAGGCGTGACGATTACATACGAGAAAACGACCACATCGCCGCCCACACAGCTAGCTGAGATCTACAACAATCGCGGCACCCTACGGGCGGAGATCGGTGATGTCAACGGGGCCATCGAAGATTACACAACAGCGCTCTCCATCGCTCCTGATAAGGCCCGCACTTACAATAACCGCGGCCTCTTACATTTTCAGGCAGGCGACTACACAGCCGCGATCGCGGACTTTAATACAGCAATTCGTAAGGATCCTAGTTACGCAGCCGCCTACAGCAATCGCGGCAACACGTACTACCAAATTGGGGAAGCCGCCGCCGCCCTCAAGGACTTCACGAAGGCTTTGCAGTTAAATCCTAATCTAGCCGAAGCGTACATTAGTCGAGCCCAAGCCCGAGCTGCTATCAATGACTCCGAAGGAGCTTTGAAGGATTACC
>JBCBJE010000588.1:0-4106 GCA_038523735.1 Cyanobacteria bacterium J06626_18
CGGCCAATCGCCAACAGCTGGTCAACCGGAGCTGTGTAGTTAGTTCCGGTCTCAATTTCTGACTTCAGGGGTTCGTTTGCCATGACGCTGTGATTTTTACTTCCATGGGCCTGATCAGGACTATCCTCTGGGACAGATTCAGCTGACGGGGAAAGCCAACAAGTATCGCCTCAAGCACACATCATCTAGTGATGTACCGGAGGTAATGCTAGCGCACATTTCGGATCATTCTGTTGATTGGTGGCTGACGACCGAAGATCTCCCTAGACCCGAGAACCGGGTTGTTCTCACCGGCGAAGGCGATATCCAAGTGAACTAGGGGTCCGGTTAACCTAAGCCAGGGAGTCGCCTCCCCGACTCGGCTTCAGAACCGTACGTGAGACTTTCGACCTCATACGGCTCCTCTCTAACTGGGCTCTTGTCATAAGGACCTGTAGCTGCCGAAGTGTCTGCTGAGTGTGCCTGGTCGTGGCAGTGACGGTGCAGCAATGCCAGGTTATGACGACGGTGATTGTCATGGTTGCCATCAAGGTGATGAACTTCGATGAGTGCCCCTGGCAGAAAGTTGAGTCCACATAGCCTACATTTACCCTCCTGCGAGCGAAGCAGGGAGGACTTGAGTGGGGTGACCCCAGGGTATCTCCGTAGGCGACTGCCCCAGTAAGTCCAATCTCCATCGTAGGGAGAGCGGTCAGTCCTGACTTTGATATGGACTTGAAAGCGTGTCTGCCGGTGGAATCGGAGCCGAGGCCCGTCCTTTGACTGAAACGCCCATTTTCCATCTGCATTAACTGACCAGTAGCGGGAAACGATCTGGTGAACGTTCAGGTTTGCGTGTCTGCGCTTCGCCCAGCTCAATAGCTGATGGAACAGTATTGACGAGAGCTTATCGAAGGTCTGATAACTATTGACACCTCGATAGTATTGGCACCATCCCTGAATAATCGGGTTGAGTTTGCCAATAAGCGCTTGCTGGGGCATCCCCTGGTGCGCCTGGAGAATCACTTTGAGATATTCCAGATGTCGTTTGACGTTTTTAGCGCCAGGGGTGATGCGGGTCTTGTATCCCCGTCGGGCCTGGTATTGCCCAGCTGGGTGTTGTCGCACTTGGAAGCCCAGAAATTCAAAACCAGGAGACTCGCCTTGCAGCGTGTGACTGATAGTGGTTTTCTGGGGGTTGAGCTCTAAACCAATCGCATGGAGCCATTTAGCCAATGTGGCCTGGGCTCGATGGATGTCTTTTTCTCGACGGGCTAAAATCACAATATCATCAGCGTAAGCAACCACGTACAGAGGGTACGTCTGGGTGCCTAATCGTTTGATATGACGTTCGAGTCCTTGGAGTGCAATCAGTGCCAACAGTGGCGAGATCACCCCGCCCTGTGGACTGCCCCGCTCAGTGCGATGAAAGCCGTTGTCGAGTACACCACATTTGAGCCAGCCTTTAATCAGCCTTTTCATCCAGGTTGGCGCTCGGCTTTTCTTCAAGATAGCGTCGTGAGAGATGTTGTCGAAGCAGCCGCGAATATCCACGCTCAGCACAAACTTGGGCTGTCGGAAGATAGTTCGGTAGACCGCTTCAATCGCATCTTGACAAGACCGTCCTAGCCGAAACCCATACATGTTGGGGTCTAGCTTGGCTTCCCATTGAGGTTCCAATGCCAGTTTGATAAGGGCCTGAGTGGCCCTATCCCGCATGGTAGGAATCGAAAGCGGGCGCTTTTCGGTCTTCCCTGGTTTGGGAATCCAGATCCGGCGCAGGGGGCGAGGTTTGGAGAAGGTTGTCAACGATTGAGCCATCTCCAGCCGCTGGGGCGGCGTCAATTTCTTGATGCCATCGATACCAGCAGTACGCTTCCCTTTGTTATCCTGAGTCACTCGCCTAACGGCCAGTAACCGCGCGTACCAGGACTTTGCCAGCAGACGTTGCAGTTTGTGGACCAACTTCACTTGACGACGACGGCTGGCTCTGTAAATTCGCCGTTGGAGCTTAAAGACTTTGCCCTGGATTCGTCTCCAGGGCAGGGTCCTCCATTCATACCTCGTCTTGAGTGACGGGCTCATAACGTGTTGACTCTACTGAACGGTTCTACATCCCAGTTACAGTGTGTACGTCAGCATATCTTGGGCATTACCCCAAGCGTTGGCTTCTTACACAATCCCAATCCTTCATCTCATCTGGTTAGCACCTACTCTCGGATTCGACCTGGGCCGAGAGAGGGATGAAGGGTTCCTACGTTCCGATATCCGATAATTGCTGTACTTAGGGCTCTACTCTGGACCGGGTTTATCGAGGGTAGTTCTTGGTCACCCAGGCGATGCCAAGCTCATATCCTTGGCCTTTTGGCCGTGGTGTGTCAGCCTGATTTCACCACTTTCAGGTAACGATCCGTTACACGTAGATTCCTTGCGTACCCCTATACTGCTTGCTAGACGGGATTCCAGCTAAGGCTGCCAGTTACCGCCGTTTATTCCCGCTTCAGGCGTTGATGGCTAGTCGCGAACCTGGGGAATATGCTGTCACTCCACTACCGGGAGGGAGGGACTTTCACCCTCATCGAGATATCAGTTATCAAGGTTCTATCCTTGTCTTCCATCCCCCAGGAAAAGCTGGTTTCGGAAGAACGCATCGCACGCCTGGATCCTGACGAAAAGGTATCATAGGCCGAAAGCTTTATCGCTCAGCTATCTCAGGCATCAATTCTGCGATCGCTCAGGGAAGTACTAATAAACAGACATAGATCGACTTCAGCAGAGATGGATTTCAGTCCAACTTTGAAGTGATTGCTATCTGGTGACGCCATTCAGCTCCGGCACATTGTCAGTTGACTTGGACTGTAGCGAGGCACGGTTGCTACTGCTCGAGTTTAAGCAGCCTTTGAAAGGCTCATCAATGTACAGACGAACGTATCTTAGTTTGAGTCTACATGAGACTGTAAGCTGAAACTATTATCTGCAAAGGGGTTCATCCCCTATAGCCCTTTCTCGTCAGGATCCAGGCCGGACCCCTTTACGACCTGGTCAAGGAACTGGCAATGGTGAACGATTTGGAAGGCGTACATCCCCACCGGATGCGCCATACCTTCGCCACCTCATTGGTGGCTGCGGGGATGAATCCGATTCTGGCCAAGCGGGCTGTGCGTATCCGTTCTGACAAGGTCTTTGCTCGGTATAGCGATCGCGCGCTCGACCTCAAGATGGAAGAAGCCTTTGACGAGCTGTACCGTGAATCTGGCTCAGACGATGAGGGTTCTTGACACCCGCGCTATCACCCTCACCATGACATGAAATAGAACGGGTTTGGGGAGATCACACCCTGAATAATGAATGTAGGTCTTACGGCCCCTTGCAACGACGTCACTTCAATAAACCTGACTATTTGCCAAGCTGCTGCAACTGGCGAGCTAAGCCGCTTGACTGTCAGTACCAGCGTCTGTGAGGGTCATTACCTGCTGGTGGATTTGAGTAGTCGCCGCAGTCGAGATCTGCGCCCAATCGTCCGCCGTCATCACCTCACGGAACACTTCTTTCAACACCATCATCCGTTCTGACGTGAGTTCTGTCTTTGGTCCAATGTAGTTCCAGTCAATCAGCGCCAGCACCCGCTCTTGGACTTCGGCAGCGGCATCCATCATCCGATCGAAGACAATGTGCTTACCACAGTCCAGCGCAGCGTCCTGGCCAGCGCCCAGATTACCGTCTCGAATCATCTGAGCAAAGCCCCGTAGGACCATTGACCGGACCTGCATGTATTCGTCATACAGCTTTAGCCGCGGCCAAGTCTTCATCCAACCTCGACGGCCCGGCACCCCCGCAATGATGTCACCCTTGATCAGGCGCTCAGCTTCAATCATCTGCTGGAACCATGCCTCATCCTTGAGCAGGTCCATGTAGTTGCCAATGGCAGGTAGATAATGAGAGTCAGGATAGGTCGTCATCGTTGCTATCACTCGTTACCGGAAAAACTACGTACTCGAAGTAGGGCATGGTGTCTTCGTCGTCCAAGATGTCTTCAGGGGCTAGCTCTAGCTGAGTCATCCCTTGTCGCTCATAAAACCCAACAGCATCTGGCAACGAGTATAGTCCGACTCGCCCTCGATATCCCA
>JBCBJE010000589.1:0-4101 GCA_038523735.1 Cyanobacteria bacterium J06626_18
AGAGAAGCGATCGCAATACGAGGAATACAGCAGCTTTTGGAAGCAGAAGGGCTTTCGCAGGCGAGCGGGCAAATTTTCCTTCAACAACATTGACTTCAGCGATCTAGGTGATTTCAATAGTTTTGTTGAACAGCTGCTTAATCGCCGAGGCGATAACTCTACTGCTAGTAACGGTCGGACCTCAGAGCCAACCTCCTATCGGACCCATCAATCAAGCGCTAGCAGGCAACCCCAAAATCGTGGTCCCGCTCGTCGTCCGCCTAGTGACAGTAGTAGCCGCCGCGATGCTGAGGCAAATCTCACAGTGCCGCTGGAGCGCGCCTACGCTGGAGGACAAGAGCGCATTCGCCTAGAGGATGGCCGCTCTTTAGAAGTTGACATGCCTGCGGGTATGGTGACGGGACAGCGGATTCGCCTTAAAGGACAGGGCATTGGTGGCGGCAACCTATATCTCCGCATTGAGGTCGAACCTCATCCGTTTTTTAAGCTCGTGAATAATGATGTCCTGTGTCGCGTTCCTGTGACGCCTAGCGAGGCTGCTTTGGGTGGAACGATTGAAGTGCCGACGCTGAGTGGACCGGTGCAGTTAACGATTCCCGCGGGGGCGCAATCGGGTAAACGGCTACGCTTGTCAGGGCGAGGCTTTCCGGTAGGACGCGATCGCCGTGGCGACCAGATTGTTGAACTCGAAGTAGTGGTACCGCCTGAACTGAGCAATCGCGAACGAACCCTATACGAAGAGATTAGAGCGATCGAAACGTTTTATCCTCGCGATCGACTGGACACCTAAATCCCAGGGTTCTTAGTTAGGTTGCGAATACTTTGTGTTAGCCCACAGAACCCTGGGATTTGAAACGATTTAGTCAGGCGTTGCATCGACTTGGTGCCACATGTAGAGGGCCAGGTACGAGCGATAGGGGGCAAAACGAGCGGCGGTGCGAATTGTCTTGCGGCGTGGGCTAGTCAATCGTTCGAGCATTTTGCGCGCTGTCGTATCCCCATCGGGCCACACGTCCGCATCGCCAAAATAAAAAATACTCATCATGTCAGCGGTCCATTGACCTACGCCCCAGATTTCAATCAGTTGTTTTGATCGGGCTTCGTGATTGATCGCGCCCAATATATCGGTGTCGAGGTGCCCTGCTTGTTCAGCTATGGCGATCGCCCGCATAGCCTTAGCTTTAGCTGCCGATAATCCACAGGTCCGCAAATCATCTGGGTTTGCTATCGCAAAATGCTTAGTCAGCGATCGCTGCCCAGCTTGCTCCACAACACGCCCCCAAATGGCCGCTGCTGCCTTGATGGACAACTGCTGCCCGGCAACGGCGCGACAGAGTCGTTCGGCAAACGGCGAGTCCTGATCGGGACTCAAGTCGATAGGAGCCGTGTGAGCGATCGCATCCGCCATTGGTGGACTGAGTTCTTGGGCGATTTTCACAAACTGAGTATGGATGGCTTTCGCTGCCGTCATAATTTGAGCCACGTGAACTGCTCTAAATCTCGGAGGTTTGATTGCCACCGTAATATTACGGGTAATCCCAACAAAACCCTGGGATTTTTAATCCAACTGCTTCACTGAAATCTGCGTCTTGAGCGCGGACTTAACAAGTTGCCCCTCTCGGAGGCTCCCAGTTACAGGGGCTGCTTGTTTTGGATAGGCACCGACTGCTAAGGCGACGTGTCGATCCGTGACAGCCAAACCATGCGTCGGGTCAAAGCCACGCCAACCGCCTCCCGGAATATAGACCTCAGCCCAGGCATGTAAATCATGGTTGCGTTGCTCAGGGTCCCCTTCCTGGTAACCACTGATAAATCTTGCGGCCACACCAACTGACCGACACACCTCTGCGAACAGGACAGCGAAGTCCCGACAGGTGCCCTGCTGTTTTTGCCAGGTAACGCTAGCTGGCAGAGGCGCGCCTTGCTCCCGGACAACATAGGCACAGCGGTCGTAAATGCGCTGGTTTAGTAAGGTTAGGAAGTGGCTTAGATTGCCATCTACCTCGTACACCAGTTGCTGAGCAAAATCCGTCACACTGGCTGCAATGGGAGCTATCAGCGACTGGTGCAGGTAAGGGGTGAGCCCTACAAGAACGGAATTGGGGTAGTCAATGGGCAGTGTTGTTGCCCAAGGTTCCAAAAGGTAGTTAAACGGATTGGCACAGTGGGTTTCCACCTCCGCGTGGGTCTGAATTTTCAGATCAGACAGTGGTGTGTTCAAGAAGTTGACTTCGGTGCAGCTGTTTCCCAATAGGTCAATCTGATCACTCGTGATTTCTGGCACGGGGGCAACCGTCAGCGAGAACTGTTTCAAGGTTTGGAGTGTGTCACTGCGTGGGCGTAAACGTAGTGTGTGGCTGCCCAGAAATACGGCTTGGCTGTAGCTGTAACAGGTCGTATGTGAAATTTGGTAGCGCATGTAACTCTTGCCGGACTGCGAAATCACCTCAAGTTCCCGCAGCTTAGCCGTTATAGGGTTGACTGACTAGCGATCGCACACTTTTTAACTAGGACAGACGTTCTAGATTTGAACTTGAATGAGTACAATTGTTCTTGTCTGGTTTGCTCAGAAAACTACATCTTGAAGGAGCAGCATTATGTCTGGCGATCGCGATAACCGAATCGACTATATCGAGATTCCCACCCGTGATATTGCAGCTTCCAAAGCTTTCTTTACAGACCTCTTTGGCTGGCAGTTTGAAGATTACGGGGCTGACTATACCAGTTTTGAAGACGGTCGCCTGAGTGGCGGCTTCTTCAAGGCTGAGACGACTGCTAGCGTTGACCGGGGTAGCGTCTTAGTTGTCTTCTATCGCGAAAATCTAGAAACAGCACTGACCAAGGTCGAAAACCTTGGTGGTACCATCACTCAAGCCATTTTTTCGTTTCCAGGCGGACGTCGCTTCCACTTCACGAGCCCCAGCGGCAATGAGTTTGCCATTTGGTCGGATAAGTAGCTGAAACAGACTAAACTTCGTCTGGATTGATGCCCAGTTCTCTGAGTTTGGCTGCCAAGCGTTCGGCTCGTTGCATTTCCTGTTCGGCCCGCTCATCTCCCGTTGGAAGCAAGTTACCCTCACTATCCCACCAACGCAGCCAGGGCAGAGGCTGGTCACCTAAGTACACTCCTTGCCAAATACCGAGTTCTATACCCATGGGAGGAATCGGGTAATGACCGCGATTATTGGGCTCGCACTTTTGGTAACGGCCACCCATCAATTCGTAGACTTCAACAGCGGCTTTCTTGACCTCATAGATGGCATAGAACGGAATCCGAATTCCCTGCTCATACACCCAGAACTTGCCAGCTTTAACGTCATCACGTTGCCGTGGTGAGATGCTGTCCCGTTCTTCATCACCATTACCAGACACGAACTTGATCGCGACGAGTGGAGCTACATACTCCTTCCACATCACATATGAGCGTCGCATCTGGCCATCAAGAAGCGGCGGTACATTCGGGACATAAAACCAGTCTGGAGCTTCGGCCCCCCGCTCAGGTGGATCTGTCAATCGCCAATAGATACCGCAATCTTGGCCAATGCAGTATTGGCCGTCTGGATGGAGAGTGTCTAAGACAGGACGAATTGAGCTTGTCAGTAGAACACTCTGAGGATGCTCCTGAAAGTTTTTCACAAAGGTTCCGTCGGACTCGGGTAATTGCATGTGATCGGGCAGCAATCTCGGCAACCCATACGTTGCAAGTTCAGGGTCTGTCTGGAAAGCCATGGCTAGTACCGTCGTCCAAGATGGCCTCATTGTAGCGTGGCAATTCGCCAAGACCATTGTCAGCAGAAGGACTGAGCCGAACTTTACCATCCAACTTAAGGCATCGACACATCTTGCCTGGACAACCTCTAGGGAACGACTTCTGCCTCATAACTAAGATTTATAGATAGCATAATAAGCTTTGTGTCAACTTAATTTGACGTTTTGTAACGTTATTCGTTACATTTATTTACAGATAGGCACACCTGTTTATCCTGAGTTATCTCAGGGGGAGTGAGCGTTATGTTTGCACCTTTGGTTTTAGTCGTTCGTAATGTGATGGGTGACCCTGATTTCTTGAAGCTGCGAGGTCAGGCGATTGCGCTTCATTCC
>JBCBJE010000590.1:0-4081 GCA_038523735.1 Cyanobacteria bacterium J06626_18
ATTTAGTTTTTGCTCAAGGTTAGCAAAATCAGTGGGCACTCTAGTAGCCTCAAGGGCTTGCCTTAAAAGGGTTTGAGCCTGCTCTACATTACCTAATTGGTCATATACGCTGCCGATAGTGAGCAGTGCATCAGACCTAGATAAGGGAGATTCAATGTCATTAGCAGCTTCGAGAGCTTGTTCCAACACGGCTTGAGCCTGCTCGATGTCCTTTAGCTGACTATATGCACTCGCAACCCCGCTCAGGGCGATCGCTTTGAACACTGGCTGCTCCAGATCGATGGTCGCCTCAAGAGCTTCGGCTACGATGATCTGGGCTCGCCCTGTATCCTTCATCTGTCCGGCTACGTTCACAATGTCACGCAAAGCCCAAGACTTGATATTCGGTTCGTCAATACTAATGGCAAACTTAAGGGTCTGCTCTAAGACAGCTTGAGCCCGCTCTGCATTCTCTAATTGTCCTGCTGCAATCGCAACGGTGCGTATAGCTTCCAATTGATGTCGCGATTCTAGGGGAAAGGTACTAGACGCTTGGAGAAATTGTTCTGTAAGGGCTAGGACCTGTTCTGTCTCTTCTAGTTGAATGTACGTACTTATGATGGTACGCAAAGCCGCAAATTTGGAATGAGGCTGCTCAATCGTATCAGTAGTATTGAGGGCTTGTTCTAAAAGAGTTTGAGCCTGATCGGTCTCCTCCAATTGGACATATGCACGTGCAACCGCACTCACTACATCGGATTGGGTACGGGGGTGCCCAGTGAGCGTAGCGACCTCTAGCACTTCTTGCAAAAGGGTGTGGTTAGATTGCTCAACGGATTTTGTGAAGTCTGATGATGTGCCCTGTGGATACTGGATCAGTTCTTCATCGGCTTGTGATGAACTGACCTCTTCCTGACTTGGTTTGCTGTGTGCAAAGTCCACATGCAGGAAAAGGCTCAAAGCTGCCAGATACAAACTTTGGCAAATCTTCTGCCTTGTCGTTTTGCTTTTCCAGAATTTCAGAGCCATGATGCCTCTAGTCGTTGGGGCTGTGACGAGAGAATGTATAAATACGCTGGGTTTGGAGCTGGTCGCCTAACTCAGAAGGACGAACCGCTTTGGGATTGCTCTGATCCAATGAGAAGACTTGTCGGTCGAGCCCGACCTGCAACCGGGGGAAGGGATCGTTGCCGCTCGAAATCATCAGCTCTAGCTGCTGCAAATCGGGGGATTGCACCAGCGTGTCAAGGACTTTGGCGATCGCCGACCAGTAGCTGTGTTCCTGCTTGACATACCAGTCTGGTTCAACAGCATGGGCCTGTTCGAGCCCCAGATTCACAATCAGCGTCCCGCGTCCAAACAAGGCCACAGCAACAGGGCGTGCTTCTTCCTGGGCCAACAAACCCTGTTGACGGGCTAGCTCACGCACTTTTTCCAGCAGCTCATGCTTTTGAGCGACATTGGCAAAGGCTTCAGGGTTTTGCAGGGCGATCGTCCCAAGATAGGTTTGCAGCAGCAAGTGCCCCAGCTTCTTGGCCTTTGTCTCCAGGTAATGCATGTTGTAGGGCGTGGCTTCGATGATTAGGGGTACGCGGTCCACCATTTCGAGGCCATAGCCCTTTAGTCCCGCGATCTTACGGGGATTGTTGGTAATCAGGCAGAACTTCTGCACACCAATGTCGTTCAGAATTTGGGCACCGATGCCATAGTTGCGCTGATCCACCGGCAGACCCAGCTTCTCATTGGCCTCAACTGTATCGAGCCCCCGGTCCTGCAGCGAGTAGGCTTTTAGCTTGTTCACCAAACCAATGCCCCGGCCTTCCTGACGCAGATATACCACAACCCCGCGTTCTGCCTTTTCGATCATCTTGAGGGCTGCTTGGAGCTGCATTCGACAGTCGCAGCGCATGGACCCAAAGGCATCGCCAGTCAGGCACTCGGAGTGAACCCGCACCATTACCGACTGGTCACGAAACGTAGCTGGATCCCCCTTCACCAGAGCCACATGCTCAGAGTTATCCATCAGGTTGCGGTAAGCATAGATTTGAAAATGCCCGAACTGGGTGGGAAGATCCGCGATCGCCTCCCGTTTAACAAATCGCTCGTGCTCCAGTCGATAGCTAATCAAGTCAGCGATGCTAATCAGCTTGAGCTTATGCGTTTGGGCATATTCAATGAGCTCGGGCAAGCGCGCCATCGAGCCGTCTGGATTCTGGATTTCACAAATCACGCCGGACGGATACAGCCCTGCCAGACGCGCCAAGTCCACCCCCGCTTCGGTGTGCCCTGCCCGCTTCAAAACACCGCCTTCTTTGGCTCGAAGGGGAAAGATATGTCCCGGTCGCCGCAAATCCGACGGACGGGCGCTAGGGTTCAAAGCCACCTGAATGGTCCGTGCCCGATCCTCGGCGGAAATTCCGGTAGTCACGCCCCACTTGAGAGCGGCATCGACACTGACTGTAAACGCCGTTTGTTCGTTTTCGTCCTCAAAGGTACTTTGGGAGACCATCAGCGGTAGCTCCAGCTCATCTAACCGCTGACCCGTCATCGCCAAGCAAATTAGCCCTCGCGCTTCAACTGCCATGAAATTGATCATGTCCGGAGTCGCAAACTGGGCGGCACAAATCACATCGCCCTCGTTCTCGCGATTCTCGTCATCCACAACTACGATCGCCCGCCCTGCTGCCAGGTCTTGCAAAGCCGCGTCGATACTATCAAAAGTGAATCCAATCTGCTCTGAAGTTGGGGACTGAGGGGACATCACTTCTGCCGGTATCCTTTGATCCATCTCAATCGCCTCGCTCATCCCATTCACCGTATTTATTTGCTCATTCGGCTTCCTGTTTGATTGTACGAAATGTGGTTGGTTCCTGGTTCTTGGTTGTTCGTTATTCGTTGATGGTTAGTGGTTGGTAGGCGAGTGGGCATTGTTTGCTGGTCAAGGTTTAATCTCGTGGTAGTGATGCAATGCCCACCTTACGGCTTTCCCACTACCCTCTACTCCCTCTCCCTCTCCCCATCTCCCTCTCTCCCTCTCCCCATCTCCCTCTCTCCCTCTCTCCCCACTCCCCTCCTCCACCAATTTCACAGATGTGCCCAAGTCCCTCCGGATCACAGGGCCACACGCAGAACATTTAGTTGGTAGATGCACCCTGATTGTCGCGCCCTGGGTTCCTGTTTGGGAACTCGGGGTTTTTTTTGGCTTCCTCACAGGATGGCGGTAAACTCATGTCACATTAGCCAGATTTTGAGGTGTCTAGGGGGCTGAAATGGCAAAGCAGCGGGTAGGCGTTTTATTTGGCGGGTGCTCTGGGGAGCATGAGGTTTCGATTCAGTCAGCGCGGGTGATCGCGGCTGCCCTGTCGCGCAGTGAAAATCAAGTCAAGTACGAGGTCATCCCCGTCTACATCTTGAAAAATGGGGTTTGGCAATTTGGTCCGGAGGCTGCAGCGGTGCTGGCATCAGGGCAGGCTGCTGATGTGGATATGGATGCCGCTACAGCTGTCTGGCGACTCCCGGATGCTGAACAGGCCGCAGCGATTGATATTTGGTTTCCGGTACTCCACGGTCCTAATGGCGAAGATGGCACGATTCAAGGGTTGCTAACGCTAATGCAGGTACCGTTTGTAGCGTCAGGAGTTCTGGGTTCCGCATTGGGAATGGACAAGCTGGCAATGAAGACAGCGTTTGCTCAGGCGGGGCTACCTCAGGTGAAGTACGTTGCAGTGACGCGGGCCGAGGTATGGTCGAACCCTTGTGTGTTTCCCAAGCTGTGCGATCGCATAGAAGAAACGTTGGACTATCCCGCCTTCGTGAAGCCAGCCAACTTGGGGTCTTCGGTGGGGATTGCCAAGGTGCGATCGCGGCAAGAATTGGAAGCGGCTCTCGACAGTGCGGCTAGTTACGATCGCCGGATTATTGTTGAGGCAGGCGTACAGGCTCGCGAGGTGGAGTGTGCCGTCCTCGGTAATGACGTTCCCAAAGCTTCGGTGGTGGGTGAAATCTCCTTCAGTAGTGATTTTTACGACTATGAGACAAAATACACTGAAGGCCACGCCGACTTGGCAATTCCTGCCGATTTGCCAGAGGATGTCAGCCGTCA
>JBCBJE010000591.1:0-4077 GCA_038523735.1 Cyanobacteria bacterium J06626_18
ATCGCTCAATTAAGTAGTGATTTGCACAGTCCACTCAGGAAATGGAATGCCGGAATCTGAAGCACGCAACCGTATAAATTCTTAAAGTCGTATCTGTACTCTCATGAATCGATCGTATCGCTCTCGACATCGCCCCTACTGGCAACAATTCATCGCCTCCGCTCTAGGCATTTCACTTGTTTTCACCAGTAGCCCCAGCCCCGCGAGTGATCCTGAACAAGCCCTTATCGATAATATTTTGGGCAACAGTAGTGAGCTGATCATTCGGCGCAGCGGTCGCCGGGAGTCCGCTCAAATTGGTTCAGTACTACAGCAAATTCGGGACGCTCTCATCACGGCTCCACCCAATAATGCCTACGCTCTGCTACGGTTTCTCTCCGGCAGTGGTGAAGACCTCAATTTCTACATCCAAACTAATCCTCACTCGGAAGCTGCCATCTACTACTTTCCTTGTCAGATGCAGGGCGGCGATTACTGGATTGGCTGGGGCCTTGCCCGCACTGAAGACCGGGGCTGTGAAAATGGGCTGACGGTAACTCCGGGACGTTCCAGCCGTAGTGAGATTCCGCCTGAATCGCTAGTAGCCACTAAGCAGCTAGCACAAGCCCCAACCCGGCAGATTTTTTACTGTGGTGCGATCGCCCCTAACGGCCAGACTGGGTTCGCGACCGTGACCACTGGCGACCCTTGTACCGAGGCGCTGGAGCAGTGTCAATCCGCTAGCGGGGGTCCTTGCGAAACGATGGCAACGGGCTTTTGGTGGACCAGTGAAGTCGAACTGCAGGCAACTTTTCAGTGTGCCGAAGGTTCGCCTATTTCGACAGCAGGCACAGGCGAAACCCTGGCTACGCAAATTCAGACACTGTTGCCTCAGGCAACCAGTGGCGATTGCGGGTTGCAGGTCTACAAACCTCAAGACTTCATCCTCATTCCTGCAACCGATGACGTGGTGGCAGCTCAGGGAGACGACGAAATTTTGGTGCAGACCCGCGATACCGGGACGGAACTGCAGGTGGATGTCCTGAAAGGGGCGATCAATGTGCAAACCACTGAGCTCGAAACACCTGTCCTGCTAACTATGGGCGAAAGATACGTTCACTCCGGCGCTCGTAGCGAAGTCACCACGTTTGATCGCCAAGCTTCCCTAGAATCCGTCGAGGCATCCGTGCTGTGTGCGTTTGCGTCGCAGTCAGCGACTGCGCTGCAGGTATCAGCCTGTCGTGAAGTGAGTCCCGACATTACACCAGGAATTCCGCTTGTCTTTTGCGATCGCGAACAGGCCAGTGGCGGCCAAGAGGGTGATCGCCGTGCCGTGCAGATGAGTACGAACAGCGGCGAAATTGAATTGGAGTACGAAATGTTTGCGGCTCCGGATCGGCTGCAAATCATCTACGAAGGGCAAGAGATTCTGGATACAGACTTTGTCTCTGGCAACAATGAACTCACAATTCCCTACGCAGGTGAATCGAGTCGGATGGAGGTGATTGTCACTGGCAATGTCGAGACCGCAACTACTGAATGGAACTATACGTTGAGTTGTCCCTGAGTAGGTGGAAGGGTCGAAGGGTAAGAGGGTGGAAGGGTAAAGGGGTAAAGGCAAAGGGGAAAGGAGAAGTGATGGGGTAAGGGAGCGGGGAAGGCAGAGGAAGCAGTGGGAGATGGGGGGAGCAAAATCTCGTAAGGACGAGGATTTGGCCGATATTTAATATCTTTCAAGACTCTACGCTCCAAATGCCTCGCCCCAACTCAACCAACCATCAACGTAGGGCTGAACCGTTCTCGCATAGTAGAACCAAGAACCAAACTCAGAACTTCCTGACTTCAACGAATACATGCTGTCGTAACTTTCTACAGAACAAGGAATATGAAAACTCTTAAGCGCTTACTTTTGGTCATGTTTGGTGCGGTGTTGTTTATCGGTGGAAGCTGGCAACTGCCGAACCGGTTCATTGCACCTGCCCAGTCGATAGTTACGCCTGCTCGAAGCATGCATGATACAGCTAAGTTCGACCGTGCGCTTGCCCAGATATCTGCTGATCGCGTCGCGACGTTTTTGGAGGGCGATCGCCTCTATCGGCAAGGGGATGTAACTGGAGCTGAACAGCTCTATCGCCAAGTCAAACCGGAATTTGAAAGTCGCCCGATCACCCAAGTTACCGACCCCATCTATGAGGCCAGTGCGCTAGCACCGGAAAATCTGAGCCAGTGGACTGCAGCGGAAACA
This sequence comes from Cyanobacteria bacterium J06626_18, assembly GCA_038523735.1. Lineage (GTDB taxonomy): Bacteria > Cyanobacteriota > Cyanobacteriia > Phormidesmidales > Phormidesmidaceae > SIO1E4. The sequence continues at coordinate 2,225 of JBCBJE010000591.1, forward strand.
GCGATCGCGAGTGACAACCAAGACGCGGCTATTCCACCTTTGCAACAGTTGGTAGGAGCCCAGCCGGCGTTTATTCCCGCACCGCTGCAGCTGGCGACGCTACTGCAGGAACGCGATCGCAAAGACGAGGCGCTGGTTGTGCTAGAACAGGCTGCTACACTCCACCCCTATTCGGCAGAGCTGGTGATGGCGCAAGTCAGAGCCCTGTCAGATTCTGGCCAGCACTTGGAAGCCTCCATCGCAGCCCGTGAATTCTCCATCATCAACCTGGATCATCCCCAGGCTGGCGAGTTTGCCGATATTGCTCAGGAAGAACTCAATACGTTTTCTAGCGGTCGTCGTACGGATTCCATTGTGGGAGGCGTCGTCAATATCCTAGGCGGCATTCTGACTGGCGATCGCAATCCCCTAGGGTCTTGGAATGAAGCGGTGGAAACTTACGAAATCGTCGACCTAATGCTGGCCGATGAGTCAGAGTTCGGGGCTAAGGTGGCTGAGCAGTACAAGCAGCAGTTAACACTAGTCGAAGATCCCATCATTGTGGATTACGTTACTCAGCTTGGCCTGGAAGTGTCGCGACTCATGGGGCGCGATTTGGACTATGAATTCTTCGTGGTACAAGATAGCTCAATGAATGCGTTTGCCCTACCCGGGGGCAAGATCTTTGTGCATACAGGGGCGATCGCGGCAGCCAACTCCCAGGCAGAACTAGCCGGGGTGCTGGCCCACGAGGCAGCTCACGCGGTCTTTTCCCACGGCATCCAGAGCTTTTTTCGCGACGATCTTCTGTCTCAGCTCTCCGACGAAATTCCTTTGGGCGATTTCGTGACTAATCTGGTGAGTCTGCACTACAGCCGCGATCAGGAACGCCAGTCAGACCTGCTCGGCACGCGGGTGCTGGCAACCGCTGGCTACGCAGCGGATGGTTTGCGGAATTTCATGGCGACGCTAGGCCAAAATTCCGAGGCTCAGGTGGAATACCTCTCCAGTCACCCAGTTCCTGCTTCTAGGGTGGCCTATTTGGAAGAGCTGATTCAGCGCAATGGCTACAATCGCTATTCGCTGGAGGGCATGGATAAGCATCTAGAGATTCAAGCAATGCTGTAAAGAGCGTTGGCTGGGAAAAGCTGACGAAGGGAACAGGGAACAGGGTGTACTTGAATCAACTGCACATCGCCGTAGCACGGTAACTACACGTAAGATGCAAAGGAAAGCGAGTTTGTTCAAGGGAGCCTTGGGCATGACACAAGCCATTACTCAACCCCAAATCAGCTTAGAGGTTTTCCTGGCAATGCCTGAAACCAAGCTGCGAGTGGGTATATAACGGCCAAATTGTTTAGAAGCCTATGCCTCAGTGGCAGCACAGTCGCATTCAGGGAAAGTTGGTAAGTACCATCAACGCTGCCACTGAAGACCCTGCCTTATTTTTAAGATTGCTGGTCGTCGTTTCTCTGCTGCTTTGAGACTTTAAGATTAGGGTACTGCCTTCAAGCATTCTGCAATGACCAACAATACGCCTAACGGCAATCGCCTAGACCACGTCGAAGCCATCCTCGCTGCCATCGCCGAGCAGCAACAGAGCACACAGGCAGTAATTGATAGCAATACACAAGGACTGACAGAGACCAGAGCGGCAATCGATACCGTCATACAAGGACTGGCAGAGACTAGAGCGCTCGCCGATAGCAATACGCAAGGATTGGCAGAGACCAGAGCGCTCGCCGATAGCAATACGCAAGGATTGGCAGAGACCAGAGCGGCAATCGATACTGTCATACAAGGACTGGCAGAGACTAGAGCGCTCGCCGATAGCAATACACAAGGGCTGGCAGAGACTAGAGCGGCAATCGATA
>JBCBJE010000592.1:0-4072 GCA_038523735.1 Cyanobacteria bacterium J06626_18
ACAGAACCGGGACACGCGCCACCTCTTTAATAAGGAATTAGGCACGAGCGTACATAGGTCATGGTCAAAAATAATCGCGGCGATCAGCAGCCCCCACTGCCTGAGCTTCCTCAACAGCAAGATGTTTTAGATCAAGCCATTGAGGAAATTCTAGGCAAGGAAAATCCTGCTGCTTATTCAATTTTCACTGCCGTAGAGCGCATTGTTCGGCAGTTCAAGCTCGATGTAGAAGCCCATGGATTGTTGTTTGACGCCTATCTACGCGGGAAGAAAGCTCTGCAACAGGGCAAAGAAATTCAGAATCCACAGGCCTGGCTGCGGGGCTCGGCTTACAACATCGCTCGCGAAAAGTCGCGCAAACAGAAGCGGGTGCGTTCCTACTCTCCGGAAGTCATTGATGTTCTTTTCTCGGATGAAGGAAATCTTCCTCTCGAAAGAGCCATTTTGGAAGAGGAAATGCTGGCTGCGATTAAGGCAATGCGCACATTACAGAAGGAGAAGCCTGACACCTTCAACCTGATTCATCAGCGGGTAGTCGAAGAAAAGTCGTGGCAAGAAATTCAATCTAACTATGCAAATACTAACCAAGGGAAAACGATTTCCGAGTCAGCTCTCCGGCAAAGATACTCCAGAGGGCGCAAACATCTACGATCAATTTTTCATCGGGTGACAACTGTCAACTACTGAACGCCCGTTCCGTAAGCCACAATTTCGAGGGCAACAAGCCCGCCATTACTTTGCCCGCCCATCTCAGAAGTCTCTAGACGGACGTTGACGATCTGTCGGGCTTTCCACTTGATAGCGTCTTCTTTCATCCTCAAAATCGCTTCGCGTCGGCCCCGTTCCAGCAAGGTTTCATAGGTGCTAATGCGACCCCCTATGAGGTTGATGAAGGTAGCTACAAAGGTTTTGAAATAGTCCGACGAAATGACGACACTTCCCACAAAAAGCTTGGCACGATCGGCTTCAGGAATTGGCGTTTTGGCTCCGATACTGATAACTGGAAGCTGACGTGTTCGATACTCGCGATCGCGCAAATCATCAAAATGTTTTTTCTCGATGTAGCTACCAGCAAAAAAGCCTAAAGCCAAAAGAATCGCTGTCAGGAAAAGACCTTCCATAATCTTTAATGCATACCTTTAATCAATCTGCACAGCTGTGCCATAAACAAAGAGTTCTGCTGCCCCCTGAGCCAAAGATGAAGTTGCATATCGAATGTTGACTACCGCATTCGCTCCCTTTTGAGATGCCTCTTGCATCATTCGCTGGGTAGCCTCGTGACGAGCTTCCTGTAGCAATTCGGTGTAGCCCTTCAGCTCTCCCCCAACCAAGTTTTTGAATCCTGCCAGGATATCTTTACCGACATTCTTCGCCCGCACTGTGCTGCCTTGCACCAGTCCTAAATGCTTCATTATCTTGTGTCCAGGAACCCCTTCCAAAGTAGTCAAGATCATTTTGGAAGAACGAGAAAGCGGTGGTCTTGCGGTCATACTCAATCTCCTTAGTGGGACGATCGCTGCTTGAATCGTAGTCACTTATGTCCACTCTGGGGCCGTTCCGTAAGATTTTGTCAGGGGACGGATTCCTTAAATGAATCTGTCCCCTGACATAGAAAGACGACATGGTAGATTTCGTGGAGCGTCATCGGGCCATTTCTTCGCGACACCATATGATTGCGACGGGCGGCCGGGCAGCGCATCGAGCTAGCAGTAGAGCGTGTAGCTTCCGGGTCGTTGGGAGGCGATACACAAAATTGACATCAAGGGGGAAATAACTGAAAACGGTGGAACTAGAATGCGTCCCTAGTGCACTAACAGTCCTCGCACCGTTTGGCGTTCTAGGGACGGGTTCCTCGGAGGAACTCGTCCCTAGAACATTAAGGAAGTTCGGTGGTGCCCATGAGGTAGCGATCGCACTCCCGTGCGGCCCCACGCCCCTCATTGATAGCCCATACAACCAGACTCTGGCCCCGACGGCAGTCACCCGCGGCAAAAACGCCAGGAAGAGAGGTGGTATAGCGATCGTGTTCGGCCTTGACGTTGCTGCGACCATCACGCTCCAGTCCCAGCGAATCCAGCAGGGGTTGCTCTGGCCCCAGGAAGCCCATAGCTAGCAGGACAAGCTGAGCCGGAATCACCTTTTCCGTACCTGGCACATGCTGGGGAATAAAGCGCCCGTTTTCGTCCTTGCCCCACTGAATCTGCACAGTGTGGACCGCTTTTAACTGACCCGACTCATCGCCTTCAAATTTGGTCGCGGTAGAGAGGTACGCCCGAGGGTCATTGCCGAACATCGCCGCCGCCTCTTCTTGACCGTAGTCCATACGGTAGATCTTGGGCCACTCAGGCCAGGGATTGCCGGCTTCCCGCGTTTCCGGCGGACGGGGCATAATTTCGAGCTGAGTGACGCTATTGCAGCCGTGGCGAATAGAGGTGCCCACACAGTCCGTCCCCGTATCACCGCCGCCGATAATCACTACGTCCTTACCAGCAGCTGAGAGGTAGTTGTCGCCGTAGTGCTGATCCAACACAGCGCGGGTGTTCTCAGTCAAAAACTCCATGGCAAAGTGGATGCCTTTGAGGTCACGACCTTCAATTGGCAAATCGCGGGGACGTGTGGAACCCGTGCAAAGGACGACGGCATCAAACTCGTTCAGCAAGGTTTCGGCGGGGAGGTCTTTACCCACTTCGGTGTCGCAGACGAAGGTTACGCCCTCGGCTTCCAACACATCTAGCCGCCGCTGAACAACTTTTTGCTTGTCTAGCTTCATGTTGGGAATGCCGTACATCAGGAGACCACCGGGGCGATCGGCGCGCTCGTAGACAGTGACCCAGTGGCCAGCCGAGTTGAGCTGAGCGGCGGCTGATAAGCCAGACGGTCCGGAGCCGATGACCGCAACTTTCTTGCCCGTGCGTTGCTGAGGCGGGGTGGGAGTAATCCAGCCGGATTCCCAGCCTTTCTCGGCAATGGAGTACTCGATATTTTTGATGGTGACCGGGGGATTAGTGATGCCCAGCACACAGGCTCCTTCGCAAGGAGCAGGACAGACACGCCCCGTGAATTCTGGAAAGTTGTTGGTCTTGTGCAAGCGATCCAGTGCCTCTTGCCAGAGACCCCGATACACCAAATCGTTCCACTCGGGAATCAGGTTGTTGATGGGGCAACCGCTGGCCATGCGGCTGATGGTCATGCCGGTATGGCAGAAGGGCGTACCGCAGTCCATGCAACGCGCCGCCTGCGTTTGCAGGTTCTCGTCAGGCATGGGGAGGTGGAATTCATCCCAGTTGCGGATGCGATCAGCAGGCGCGACTTCGTTAGCGACCTCGCGCAGAAATTCCATAAAGCCAGTTGGTTTTCCCATGGTGGTTTCCTGTTTTTTAAGAGTGGATGGGTAGTGGGGTGGATGGGTAACAGTTATTGGTTACTAGTTCATGATTGATGGTGGGTAGTGGGTAAACGAGTTTTGAGGTTTGGCCTGGCTCCTGAATTCTGGATCCTCCCTCCCCCATTACGCGACAGCTATCGCCTCGAGAAAAGGTTTGTAGAACTGGCTGTGGTCGCCTTTAAAGTTGTCCATACCTTGTTTGGTGAGGTAACCGCCTTTTTTGCCAGTGTGGGGATTGAGGATGTAGCTGGAGATGTGTTTGGGATAATTTTCATCTTCATGCCAGGCGATATTAAAGGCTGCAAACTTGGGAAAGAATTGCATTTTGGCGTAGGCTTTGATGTGGTCGTGAATCCACCAGGCTAAGGCTGTCCAGTCTTTAGTTCTCTCGTAGTAGGGAATGAATGAAGTCACGATAACGCAGGCGGTGGCTCCCATATATTGGCGATCGCGCATATCCCAAATGTGAGAGGCGTAGTTTTTCTCGTTGCTAGCGCAGTTGTATTGATTCTTGTTTTCGGCTCCTTTGGCATTGACGGTGGGTGATCGATAGGCCGATCGAATGCTGATTCTGCCTAACGCATCTTGGATGGGCTCTAGCACCTTTTCACAGAGATTGCGTCCGGCTGCGATCGCTAACTCAGGATCATCTGGAATATTCGGAATCTCTTCAATTTGCGAGATTTC
>JBCBJE010000593.1:0-4069 GCA_038523735.1 Cyanobacteria bacterium J06626_18
AACCCAATGTGAATGGCAAAAAGCTTGCTGATATCAAGGTTCCAGTAGTTGACAAAAATCTTCAGTTTTCAATAAGTGAATTTATCAAAGTAGTCCGCGAGCTTTTTGCCATTCACATTGGGTTGTGCGGAGCCCTCCTTCTCTTCTATTATTTGATGCCAATAGTTGTTTGACTGGAAAAACGAATACAAATACTCAGGCAGCACATTGCTTTTTGACCTTAATCTAATTAGATAAGAAGCAAAAATTGCCATTGGTGCATCTGTCACCAAATGAGTTTTTCCGGTTGTTGCGCCAGTCCTGGCAAAAAGAATATCTTTTGGACAAATAAGATACTTGTCTGGCTCATCACATTTGCAGTAGGGCACTGACGTCCAATCAATCTTGCCATCTTGAAGGTCGGTGATTCTTATAAATTTAGGACCAACTTGTTGTCCTTCTGCGCTAGCTGTATATCCATACTGAGGTTTTTCACTTACTGATGAAAGTGAAACAACGCAAGCACCATTTTTTATTAAATGGCTGAAAATAACCGTAGATGCGGCCCGAACAATAGTTTCAGTTTTACTTTGGTTAAAGGTGAGCTTCAACATACCCTATTTAGTCGGAATTTCCTTCATCTTCAAGCTTGTGTCGCCCCTTTTCTCGAAACTCCAACACAGCATCCAACGGTTCAGGATGATCGACATAGCTCGACAGCAAACTCAAATTTAGCTCCGGCAACAGTTCACTGCTCTCCGTCTGCTCATAGTCCCCCTCCCGCAGACAATGCACCGCAAACTGCCCCTGCCGCCAAAACCATACCTCCGGCACCCCCAACCGCTGATAAACCGCTAGCTTATCCACATTGCCATTGGCTACCACCACCTCAATCGCTAGATCCGGAAACGCCTTCTCCGTGCCCAGGCAATAGCACTCATCCGGCTCCGTGCCGCTAGCACCAGCGGGATTGCGAAACGTCGTAGACCCCAACCCATAAAAGCGCGTCCGCGTTTCTTGAAAATACGCTTCCAGCAACATGCCAATTAGGGTCTTGTGGCGATCGCGCTGGCGACTGGGGGCCACTAACTCCAACACGCCTTCTAAATAGGTAACGCGGTATCCAGGGGTGTCGCTCAGGCACTCAAGCAGGGCTTCATATTGCTGCCAGCTCACTGCCGTAATGGTGTAATGTTCTTCCGAATCGCCCGTCGACAACCCCAGCGATGCGGTCACGTCCTTAAGCAATAGTGAGGTCATGGGCCTGGCTCCTTACACCTCATCAGGAATAATCAGGGCAATGGTCTGGTTGCGATGGATGCGATAAATCTGGAAATCACTATCTAGGGTCATCACCGAACTACTGTCCAACTGTTCTGCCATGCGTACCAAACAGGCATCTGCCAAAGACATGGGCACCGATTGATAGCGGGCGATGAGCGCCGCGATCGCGTTGGCTTCTGCCTGCACTGAAAACGCAACTTGCAAAAACCCTTCCTCTACGAGGTTCATCACGGTTTCCTGAGCCCCGTAGGTTTGGCGCAGCAGAAAGCAGGCTTCCGTCATCACCGATTCGCAGGTTAACAAGGGCGGCTGCACCGTCCCCAAAACCGAAGTCGCCCAGGCATGGAAGCGATCGCGCTTTTTAAGGGCCGCCACCAAGGGGCCAGTGTCAAGGATGACCCGCTGCTTCATGTCTCGCCAAACCCTTCCATATAGTCTGGATTGGTGGATAAATCTTCTGGGCCACCATCAAGACAGCCGATATACTGTCGCGCTGCTTGGGCAAACGAGATTCCAGGCTCAAAGACTGGGGGCATCGTCGTTGCCGCTGGCTCCATGCGAGTCCGCAAAAACGCCACAAAATCCAGCACCTCATGCTGCTTGTCCGACGGCAACGCTCTGAAGACATCAATCAGTTCCCGCTCTGACGGGTCAACAATCTGTAACTCTGGAACACTCATCGGGGCACCTTCTATAACGATTCCGGCTTACGCGCCAAGACTTCTTTAATCTCACCCAAAATGTCTAAAATGCGCTGCTCCTTCTCCCAAATATCTGTTACCAACTCCTCCGGCGGCTTATACTCAAACGCCTCCTGCCCATTGGGATTCTTTTGATCCAGATTAAAAATGGGCCAGTACAGCTCATCGCCCTTGGCCTGTTCCTCCCGAGATCGCGCCAGCTCCTGTTTCTCGTCCTGTCGGGCCTGCTTGAGCTGCTGCTTCAAGTCCTCGAGCCAGGCCGTGAGGTCGCGCTTCTCCGCTGCCACCGTAGTCGCCTCCAGCGCCGCCGTCAGCCCCTGCACCTCACTCTCCAGTTGCTTACTTTCCTGACCCAGACGCTTCGCCGCATCCTTTGCCACCTTGGCCGCCTCCCAGTGGGGCTGCGCCGCCTCTCGGGCCTGGTCATACCCCTCCCGGAAATTGTACGTCCAGGCGCGATCGGACTCCTCCCGACTAGCCCACCACTCAATGCAGTCCGCAAACTCCTCAATTTGAATCGGCTTCGTCTTGGTGTAGTTCTTGCGGCCCTCGGGCAAAGGCTGTTCGTAATACCAGATCGTCTCCGTCGGGCCAGTGCGGTCAAAAAACAGCAGATTCGTCGGAATGCTGGTGTAGGGCGCAAACACCCCGTTCGGCAGGCGCACAATCGTATGCAGGTTGTACTCCGTCAGCAACTGTTCCTTAATGCGGGCACACACCCCATCCCCAAATAGCGTCCCGTTCGGCACCACGACGCCCGCCCGTCCGGGAGACGGAGGCCGCTTCAGCAAGCGCATAATGAGCTGCAAAAACAGCAGGGCTGTCTCACTGGTCTGCTTATCATTGGGGAAATTGTTCTGAATGCCCTTCTCTTCCTCGCCGCCAAAGGGAGGATTGGTGAGGATGATATCGACCCGCTTTGAGTCCCCCAGGGAGGTGAGTTCCTCCCGCAGCGAGTTTTCTGGATCAATATCCGGCAGCTCCAGCCCGTGGAGCAGCAAATTCATCTGCGCCAGCAGATAGGGCAGGGACTTGGCTTCCCCCCCGAACACACTGAGCTTTTGCAGAATGTCTCGATCCTGCACCGTCTGGCACTGCTGCTTCAGATGCTCAAACGCCTCCACCAGAAAGCCACCCGTGCCGCAGGCCGGGTCCAGCACCGTTTCTCCCAATCGGGGATTCAGCACCTGCACCATAAACTGCACCACCGGACGCGGCGTGTAGAACTCCCCGGAGTCCCCAGCCGCATCCCGCATTTCCTTCAGCATTGCCTCATAGAGACGGCTGAGGGTGTGCATCTCTTCCGACGATTTGAAGTGAATGCCGTTGACCTTGTTGATCACATCCCGCAGCAGGTAGCCGTTGATCATCCGGTTGATCACGCCCTTGAAGATGGTGGCAATCACATCCCGCCGATCTTTGCCTTCAGTGCCCTGGAGCGATCGCAAATAGGCAAATAGCCCCGGCCCTCGCGTGCCATCGGGGCGCACCGCCTCATCCTGCTCAATAAAGGCAATCAGCTCCGGGCCTGTGACGCCATCTTCCTTCGCCGCCCAGTCGCGCCATCGATAGGGAGGGGCGATCGCGGGCTTGAAGGTTTCGCCCTCTAAAATCGCTTCCGTTTCCCGCAACTGTTCCATGTCATCAAAGAACTTTAGGAACATGATCCAGGTGATCATCGGCAATCGTTCCAGATCCCCGTTCAGCCCCTTATCTTTGCGCATGATGTCCCGGCAGGACTTGAGAATACTGCCAAGCTGCTGCGCCGTCGTCGGAGTCTTCTTATTCTTCGGAGCCTTCATTTATTCCCAGTAATTCCTTGAGCGAATTGTCATGAAGATAATCAGTCGGTTCAAAAACTTTTAGATTATTGCTTGTAAGATTCCTGAAATTTCGATTAAGGGCTTTCAATAAAATTTTCCCATGCTGCCATCTCTCTTCCATATAGTCAATACTATTACTCCAGTCCTCACAGTCTTGTTTACCTAAAGTGGATAATCCCTTGTTATGCAAAAAATTCCTTAAGGGATCTGCCAATAAATAACTTACCCATTAGCTTGGAACAATGATGACATCCCATTTAGGTAAGTCTTCTGACCGTTGCC
>JBCBJE010000594.1:0-4069 GCA_038523735.1 Cyanobacteria bacterium J06626_18
GGCGCTCACTTTGCTTTTGGCTCAAATAGCCGTATTTGTTCGGAAAAGGCCAGAAGTCTTTTAGGATGGGCACCTAGACATTCATCGGTGATTGACTGGCTGAAGGAAACTTCAAACCCATAGGTTTTGCAACAGACAAATAACCTCTGGAAACCACTCCACCGAGGACTTGCGGCATAACGGTTTTGGTCAGCGGTTGCCAGAGATTTTGCATCCCGCTCAAGCGGCTTCGGTCAATCCGTTGCACCAAAATTGTGTACGCCCAGCATGGGCGTGAGCTAATGGGGTGCAAGTCCCCTGTGGGAGAACCAGCCATCCAAATGCTCAAAAGTTTTGGAGCCGAGTGATGGACAACCACTAGCCTAAGGCAAGGGCGTTTCCGCGAGGAAGGGTCTGAAGGAAGCCAGCGGCAAAGATGCGGGCCGACGAACAGAAATGTCATAGAAGGCCGAGTCTCTGGGGCGAGTTGGCACAACACAACGAAGCCTTTTGGTTCAGGGGATACGGTAAATGACGCGGTGGCGCATCGACAGTTCACGATCTTATCTGGGGAGGTCTGCCCCTTTGACCGTCAATGAGGCTAGGGGAGTCTGACTGCGGTCTGGTGGGAAACGGCCAGGTAGCCACAGAACCCTAAGGCCCTGAGGACGGTCCAGCGATTGGCAACAAGCGTTGAAGGGGGCAGAAGTCAGCCGAGGCCATAGTAGCCAAACGCTGGCCTGTAATGGGCCGGACAAGGTGAAGGGCCGAACTTAACCAAAACCAAGGAGGAGCCATGACAAACTCAGCCGTTTTGAGGAACCCGAATGGGGGAGAAGCGGACTGGCGTGGAAGCATGCAGCCAGCCTTAGAGACGAATCTGATGGAGCGAGTACTGGCCTCAGAGAATCTGCACCGAGCGTGGAAGCAAGTGAAGTCCAACAAAGGTGCCCCCGGCATTGACGGGATGGTACTGGACGACTTTGCCGCCTATGCCCGGCTTCACTGGGGCTCAATTCGCCAATCCTTGCGGGATGGACGCTACCAACCCTCTCCCGTGCGACGGGTTGTAATCCCCAAGCCGGGGGGAAAGGGTGAGCGATTGCTGGGCGTCCCGACAATCCTAGACCGGGTAATCCAACAAGCCATCTCACAAGTGCTGACGCCATTGTTTGACCCGGAGTTTTCCGAGTTTAGCTTTGGCTGTCGCCCCAAACGCAATGCCCACGGCGCGATTAAACAGGTGAAGGACTACGTCAAGCAGGGCTATCGGGGAGTGGTGGATTTGGACTTAGAAAAGTTCTTCGACACCGTAAACCACGATGTTTTGATGGCGAGGGTCGCCCGCAAAGTGCGGGACAAGACCTTGCTAGCCTTGATAGGCCGATACCTGCGCGCCGGGGTGATGGTGGAGGGAGTGGTTCAGGCAACGGAGTGGGGCACCCCGCAAGGGTCGCCCCTATCACCGTTGTTGGCCAATATCCTGCTGGATGACCTCGACCAGGAGTTGGAACGCCGGGGCCACCGTTTTGCCCGCTATGTGGATGATGTGGTCATTTTGGTCAAATCAGCCCAAGGCGGCAGGCGAGTAATGGCGAGTGTGACTCGCTATCTGACCCAGGTGTTACGACTGAAGGTGAATCCGCAGAAAAGCCGGGTCTGCCGGATTGAGCATTTGGAGTACTTGGGATTTACGTTCCAGGGAATCCGTATTGTTTGGTCTGAGCGAGCCTTCCAGGACTTCAAGTACCGCTTGCGAGGGTTAACGTCGCGGCGGTGGCGCGTGTCAATGGAATACCGGCTGAAGCGGATCAGCCTCTACCTGCGGGGCTGGATGGGCTACTTTGGGATTTCCCAACGCTATGGGCCAATTCCCGAGCTAGATGGGTGGCTGAGGCGTCGCATTCGGATGTGCTACTGGAAACAGTGGCGTAGACCGAGGACGCGCATTGGTAACCTGCTCAAGCTGGGAACCCCGAGACAACACGCCTTCTCGACGGGCTTAAGCCGGAAGGGCTACTGGCGGTTGTCGCGGACGTTGGCGACGCAGACGGGGATGACCAATGAGTGGTTAGCACAGCAGGGATTGATCTCGATTCGTAACCTCTGGATAAAAGCCCAGGGGTACGATGAGAAGTCTGCTAATTCGTCTATCAGTTAGGTTGAGAACCGCCCATTGCGGAGCCGCACGATGGGTGGTGTGGGAGGGGGGATTCGTGAGGATTCTCCCTATCCCGATTAGATGCGCATTTACTTTGGCTCTATTCTCACCAACATGCCTTCCACTCGCCGCGATTGCCCCCGTGTTCCGCAAAACTGGCCATTGGAGAACAATCCTGTATCACCGCTTCCCTGAAGATGAGCCATGTAGAACACGTTGTAGTTCACAGCAGCCGGCCCGGTTAGTTCGATGGCGAACCCCTCCAATCGCCTTGATTGTCCCCTTGTACCTATGAAATGGCCTTCAGGAACGAAGGAGACATCTCCTATTCCTTGCAAGTGCGCCATGTATCTGCAACTAAGGTTGGGAATGGCTGTGGCTATCTCTAGCTGAAAGCCCTCGAGCCGCCGCGACTGCCCCCGCATACCGGCAAACTCGTTATCCCTGCGCTTTGCGTCACCGATGCCTTGCAAATGAACAGTAACTCGCAGCGCCGGTCCCGGGCGTCCGTACAACGCCTGAACTCCAGCGATGTCATCCGCTGTTAAAACGCGCCGCTCTCCCGAATACGTGGGAAACATGACTGAACCTGGAACGCCGGAGTGAGCAAGACCAAGTAGGTGACCGATCTCGTGTAATGCGACAGTTTCCAAGTCGCGGTTTGCCCCACCGTGATTCAGGGCCCACGTTTCGTCTTCATCGAAGTGGCAATTTCCAGCATGGGCTCCACCACAGTTTGGTGGGTAGAAAGCATGGGCAAGCACGTTGCCTGCCCCATCAAATGCTGAGCCGTCGCCATGGTTTCCGCGAAACCACCCAATAGGAAGTATTGGAGTATTGAGGGCACCCACTTCCACGAAGTCTATGGGAATCTGTTGCTGCCACGTAGCAAACGCTCGCCGAACTGCGTCGCGCTCTCCATCTCCGGGAATATCCGCAGAAGCATTTACGAACGCATACGTTAGCGTTCGATGTTTCGCCTGATAGTCACATCCTCTGAGTGCGTAGTTTTCCACAACGCTGAAGCTACCCTTCGGTAGTTCGTCTGGAACTCCGCAACGAGGCTGCTCTAATGCTTGCGCGGTTTGGTCGTCAAGTAAGCCGGAGACTGGAAGACCCAATCTACGTTGGAACGTCTCGATCGCCTTCTTCGTCGCCTCATCGTAGATGCCATCGACAGACGTAGATTCTGTGAGGTAGCCGAATTTTCGAAGATAGTCTTGTACACGGCTGACGTCTTCGTGTTTTTCGCCAACGGCAATATTGCGTGCAGAAATCGTGAACTGGGTCTTTGGCATGATGTTTCTCCTGTGGTTTGACTCGCCGGTCGGCGCGCTTGCGCATCTAACTCGTTATTAGAGGGACAGTTTCCACCTAAGATCCCCATACGGGTAAATAGGCGGAAATCTGTCCGCCTAAGATCCCTATGCGGGCAAATAGGTGGAACACCGTCCACCTAAGATCCCTATGCGGGCAAATAGGTGGAACGATTCAGTATAATCATCCCTCCGATTCCAGGCTAAACCTGTTTAGAGTTTATTCATCATCTCTTTGCTGATTGTCAGGTAACGTCTAGGAGCCTTGGCCAAGTCGGCTTGCAATTCCAGATTTAATCAATCTCGGTCTGTGCGTGATGAAGGTGCTGCGGCTGACTAGCGGTTGCTTGCAATGTTTTGTGAGCCGCCGCGATCGCCCCCTGCATCTCTTTGCGATCGCCCTCGCTAATCACTACGGCTGCATGTCGATAGTCCAGGGGCGGCTTCTCGGTGGTACCGGACTCAGCTGCAGAGAGCGTATTGAGCTGTTGGCCCTTGGCGATGATTTTATCCGTGAGGGGTTTGTCATCGTTCGCGATCGCCACCGCGCACCATTGCCGGAGTTCTTGTCGGGAGGGGGCATAAGTTTGGTGCGGGTCGCTGGCATCATAGA
>JBCBJE010000595.1:0-4062 GCA_038523735.1 Cyanobacteria bacterium J06626_18
CAGTACCATCTGTCTCGGAGATACGATGGCTTGGTTCAAACTGATTGCACCCATTGGTAAAGTCTTGGGACTGTTCCCGTTAGTTAAGGTCTTTACGGTTAAAGACTTGGAGAAAAGTTTGATGGATGTAGGTTTCGCGATCGATTACCAGTGGCAAGCGGGCGACTATAAATCACCCATTGGTAACGCGAAAATCGTGTTCATTGTGGCGAAGAAGGCTGAGTAGAGTTGAAGGTTGAATACCGATGAAAAAAGTTGCTGTATTTGGCAATGCGGGCGGGGGGAAGTCCACCCTCAGCAAACGCCTTGCAGAGATAACGGGACTCCCCTGGGTTCCCCTCGATTCCCTCCAGTATCAACCCGGTGGCGTCGAAGTGCCCCACGCTGAGTTCAAAGCGGCCCATGATGCGCTATTGAAGCAAGACCAGTGGATCGTGGATGGCTTCGGCTCTATAGATACCGTCTGGGAACGCCTGAAAGTGGCTGATACCCTGGTGTATCTCGATATGCCCGTGCTGCTGCATTACTGGTGGGTGACGAAACGATTCCTGCAAGGGGCTTGGGTGCTGCCTGCTGGTTGGCCGGAGGGGAGCTCGTTGTTGAAAGGGACGTTGAATTCCTACCCTACCGTCCGGTTGTGCCATGCCAAACTGACGCCTAAGTACCGAGAGTATGTAGCGCAAGCGCAGGCAACCAAGCAGGTTTACCACCTGCGATCGCGCCAGGACATCGCCCAGTTCTACCAGACCATCGCTGTATTACCCAGGAGTTGAACCATGACTCAATCAACCAAATTTTGGGACAAGATCGCCGAGAAATACGCTAAGCAACCGATCGCCGATGAAGCCGCTTATCAGAAAAAACTAGCGGTCACCCGCGACTACTTTCGACCCGATATGGAAGTCCTGGAAATCGGTTGTGGTACGGGGTCAACGGCCCTCCTCCATGCCCCCTATGTAAAGCACATTCGCGCCATTGATTTCTCCGCCAACATGATTGCCATTGCCCAGGGCAAAGCCGAGGCTGAGCATATTGATAACGTGACCTTTGAGCAGGCCACCATTGAAGACCTCGAGATTTCGGATCAGAGCCTAGATGCGGTGCTAGGGCTCAGCATTTTGCACCTGCTGCAAGATAAGGAAGCCGAGATCGCTCGGATCTACCAAATGCTCAAACCTGGCGGCATCTTCGTGACCAGTACCGCCTGTATAGGAGACACCATGAGCTGGTTTAAGCTCATCGCATCAATTGGCCGATTCCTCGGATTTTTTCCCTTCGTTGCCATTTTCACCACCCAAGAACTGGAAACTAGCTTGACCCATGTCGGGTTCGAGTTGGACTACCAGTGGCAACCGAGCAAGGGCAAAGCCGTGTTTATCGTGGCCAAAAAGCCTGCATAAATGACCATGAATCTAGAGCTGGATCACGTCTTTATCTTGGTTGAGCCGGAAGCGACGGTGGCTGATCGCCTGCTAGAGCTCGGTTTTCAAGAGGGACCGCGCAATACCCATCCGGGGCAGAGCACTGCCAACCGACGGGTTTACTTTGCCAATGGCATGGTGGAATTCCTGTGGGTGCGAGATGCCAATGAGGCAAACACTGGCCCCGGTCGAGACCTGCGGTTTCCGGAGCGAGCGCAAGATCCGCAAGCCTCCCCGTTTGGAGCGATATTTGTCCCTCGCCACAATTCCATTAGTCAAACAATGCCGTTTCCTGATTGGCATTATCAACCTGACTACTTTCCATCCCCAAAAGGGTTCCATGTAGGTGCCAATTCCAAGAACTTGCTGGAACCGCTCTGTTTCTATTTCCCATTCCATGATCCGGGGGTTCCAAAACCACAGCCTCACCGCAATCCTAATACGATTAGTGAGGTAATTATTTCCACCCCCTCAACAGATACTGAAGGCGTGTTGGCGCTGGCTTCACAAACAGAGCACCTCACGATGCAATCAGACCAGGAACATCTCTTGGAAATCACGTTAGATCATCATGACTCGGAGCATACAGAAGATTATCGCCCGGCCATGCCGCTAATCCTGCGTTGGTAGCCAGGAATGCAATGGTCAGATCGTCATTGACGGCTCCCCAACGCAGTCCCTAAGCCTTAATTCTTTCCATCAATTGAATCGAATCAACCAAGCGTATGGCCCTCTGCAACCAGAGGGTTGATTTAGCCATGCCATTAAATACAACAATTCCCACATTAGAGCGTTGGAGAACCGCTCCCAGTATCAACACTCTGCGATCGCTCTATGATGCCTCTGCCGATCAGTGGCAGGATAATTTGGCTCGTCTGGGTCAGCTGCACGATTATCAGCTGCTGTTCGAGAATCAAGCCGTGCGCGATCGCTTGCGTCATCTTGACCAGACGTCGCAAATTCTCGACTGTGGGGTAGGCACAGGAGCCTTCAGTCTGGCACTGTTGGATAGTATCGATCAGCCCGCCCATGTCTCTGGCGTCGATATTTCCTACCCCATGTTGACCCACGCTGAACAGAATCTGGAACATCGCTGCCCGACGCTTGATTTGCGATGGGGGGATATCAGGCGCTTGCCCTTTGCTGATGAATCCTTCGACGCGGTCATATTTGCCCATGTTTTGGAGCACATGGCCGAACCCGTAGAAACTTTGTGTGAGATGGTTCGCGTCCTGAAACCGGGTGCCCCGCTGATTGGTTCAGTGACGCGAAGAGGTCTGGGTCAGTTACTCTTGTCCCTGCGCTGGCACAATCGAGGATATGCTTCCGATCAGTTGGCTGCTTGCCTGCAAGCAGCCGGACTGGAGGCTGCGAGCTCGTTTGACTATGGAACTGGCTGGTTGAAATGGATGTGCATCGCTGCGATCGGTGTAAAACCAAGATAATTTATTTCCTGACGGATAGGCAGCAAAGTTTAACCCGAATTCACGTGAGAGTATGACGTATTGTCTAACCATCCCCTCGCAGCAGACTGTTTAAAGCTACTGATGACTCGGCGCAAATCACTTCAGCCGCTGAAAGGAAACGTTAGGGCTCGTAGCTACAGAGAATTGTGAGGCATACAGAGATTCTGCGAGGTGTGCACTATGACCCAAGATGACTTGCGGCAATTAATTGATCAAGCGTTTGAAGAGGGTTGGACAAAATTAAACCTATCAGAGCAGAACCTATCAGAACTTCCCCCAGAAATTAGCAAACTGAGTCAGCTTGAAGTCCTGATTTTGGGCTATGCTGACGACATTTTCTCACGCAGCGGTAACCGAATAAAAAAGTTGCCGCTGGAAATCGTTCACCTTATCCATCTGAAGGAGCTATATTTTATCGGCAACCGGCTAAGTATTGTGCCGCCAGAAATTGGCCAACTCACCCAGCTACAGCGGCTTGACCTTAGTGCGAACCAACTAAGTACTTTATTACCAGAGATTGGCCAACTCACCCAGCTAGAGGAACTCGACATCATCCACAACTCGCTGAGAGAACTCCCACCAGAAATTGGCCAATTAGTTCAACTTAAGAAATTAAGACTTAATAGGAATCAATTAAGAGTACTGCCTCCAGAAATAGGTCAATTAGTTAAATTGCAGGAGCTAACTCTTGAGTACAATCAACTGAACACACTACCGTCAGAAATTGTTCAACTCACTCAACTACAGAAGCTTGATATCGGCGGAAGTCAGCTAAATCACTTTCCATCAGAGCTTCTGAGACTTTCCAATTTGCGGAAGCTTAGCCTCAGGGCTAAAGAACTGACTGTACTGCCGCCAGAACTGTTTCAACTCACCCAGCTAGAAGAACTCGATATCAACAATAACTCGCTGGGAGAACTCCCACCCGAAATTGGTCGATTGGTTCAGCTTAAAAAACTGAAGCTCAATAGAACTCAATTGAGAGTACTGCCGCCAGAAATTGGTCAATTAGTTAAACTGCAGGAGCTATATCTTGGGGACACCCAACTGAGCACACTATCGCCAGAACTGTTTCAACTCATCCAACTAGAGAAACTCAACATCAGCAATAACCCTCTGAGAGAACTCCCACCCGAAATTGGTCGATTGGTTCAGCTTAAAAAACTGAGTCTCGA
>JBCBJE010000596.1:0-4059 GCA_038523735.1 Cyanobacteria bacterium J06626_18
CGGGTTCAAGTCCCGGGTTCCGCATTATGGAGATATGGCTGTTGGTAGGACACTTGTCGGATCCTTGCTTCGTTTGCGGAATGTGGGTAAGTGACCATTATTCTTAATAAATTCTCATAAAAAGAGCCCGATCGATTATTTTTTGTAAACAACGTTATAATATTTTGCCTGACCGTGCTAATCAGCTCTAAAAATCCCTGGGTAAAGCAACTTCGTAAGCTGCATCAGTCGAAATATCGTCGATCGCAGCAGCAGTTTTTGCTTGAAGGAACTCACCTGGTTCAGGAAGCGCTTGCTACACAACACCCCCTAGTGGCAGCTTGCGCAACACCCGCTTGGCAGGCACGGCACCTACAACTCTGGAACCAGCTCCAAGCGTATTCTGAACGGCAAGAACTCGTCTCTGCCGAAGTGATGGATGCGATCGCATCCACGGCAACGCCTGATGGTGTTGTCGCGATTGCCCCTCAACAGCCTCTTTCAGCTTTGCCAACAGCGACGCCTCAGCTGGGCGTTGTGCTCGAAAATCTACAAGACCCCGGCAACCTGGGTACGCTGATTCGTACGGCTGCAGCTGTGGGCAGCGATGGTCTTTGGCTCAGCGACAACAGCGTTGATCCAACGCATCCCAAAGTTCTTCGGGCTTCGGCAGGGCAATGGTTTCGCGTCCACAAGCAGGTGCTTCCTGACTTGTCGGCACAGCTCTTAACCTGGAAAGATAAAGGCTGTCAGGTGCTGGCAACTGCTGCCGACGGCACAGTTCCGTACTGGGACATCGACTTTACTCAGCCGACCGTCCTCTTACTGGGCAACGAAGGGGGTGGGCTGTCTTCCGCGACACTGTCAACTGCCACCCAAGTCATCTCAATCCCCATGGCCGTTGCCGTCGAATCCCTTAACGTCAGTATCGCCGGTGCCGTGATCCTGTTTGAAGCTCTGCGGCAGAGGAGGGCATAATCCGTGGCTGCTGTACGTGTTCGACAACATGTCAATCCTTTGAGTAGCAAGTATCAGACGACGATCGCTGCGCTGGATTGGGGGGCGATTTTTCGTCAGCCTGAGCAGCCGTTGCATATCGATATTGGCTGTGCCAAGGGCTATTTCTTAATGCAGATGGCGGCGCAGCAGCCGGACTGGAATTTTTTGGGCTTGGAAATCCGGAAGCCGTTGGTGGACGCAGCATTACAGAAGCGCGATGCGATGGCGGGGCGGAACCTGCACTTTTTGTTCTGTAATGCGAATACGTCTTTAGTAGAGGTGTTGGCGAGTTTCACACCCAACCCGCTGCGTCAGGTCAGTATTCAGTTTCCGGATCCTTGGTTTAAGAAGCGTCATCAAAAACGTCGCGTGGTGCAGCCGGAGCTGATACAGTGCCTCGCTGACTTTTTGCCCGTAGACGGTCGCGTGATTTTGCAATCCGATGTGGAGGAAGTCGCGCAGGAAATGTGCGATCGCTTCGCCGAACACTCTGCCTTCCAACGCCCCCAACCTGGCTGGCTGACAGCGAGTCCTTTTCCAGCACAAACGGATCGCGAACAGCTCACCCTCGAAAAAGGGCTGCCCGTCTATCGCGCCATCTTCCTCAAACAAGTGACTGAGTCCTCTGTAAACTAAGCTTCGCTACATCACCCAAATTAAACTGCCGGAGGTCTACCCTCACGCTTAACGCCATGAAGGCAGCCAAAAGCGATGCTGCATTGCCTCAATCGACAACGGCCAGCCGACCCACATCGGCAGCCAAAACAGAAACCCCGCTGCAATCAGCCCAAGGATCCCCCATCCCATCCAGTGCCAGCTGGGACGATCGCTCGTTAACCACTGGCTCATAAGCCAGGCAATCCCCAGTGCTGCCATCAACGCTGATGAGAGATAGTGATAAAAAAATGTGGATCGCCCAATAAGCGCCCATGGCAACCAGTTGGCGAAATAGGTTACTAGCAGATATTTGGGGGGCGACAGGAGCGGAAAACTGGCATCGCGGACGATACGAAAACGAATTCCCTGACGCAGGAGGAGGGCAATCATGACTGCCGTTCCCAACCACAGCAAAAAGGGGTTATCCATGCCATAAACCGCGATCGCAGTCTCAGGCGATGGCGTTGCCGGTCCAATACTGAGGGGCTCCCCGGCGACGAGTCCCTGATAGAAGTAGGCGAGGGGGCGAATCATCAGTGGCCAGGTATACCAAGCAGATTCGTATGAGTGGGG
The DNA here is from genome assembly GCA_038523735.1 of Cyanobacteria bacterium J06626_18. Lineage (GTDB taxonomy): Bacteria > Cyanobacteriota > Cyanobacteriia > Phormidesmidales > Phormidesmidaceae > SIO1E4. The sequence goes on from JBCBJE010000596.1 coordinate 2,209, forward strand.
TGTAATGAGCTGAGTGTGAAACTGCCATAAGTACTGGTGAATCTGCCAAAAGCTATAGCCTGTTAGTTTCAGATAGGGCAGCCAGCACAGGCTATAGGCGATGCACGGCACAATTCCTAGCCACAGCCAGGGTCGCGTCACCTCGCGCGGAATATGGTGGGTGCGATCGCGCAGGGTGCGATATCCCTCCAGACACCACAGTGCTAACAGATAGCCTGCCCCGTTCCACTTCACATTGATGCAAGCGCCCAGTGCTAGGCCTGCCAGAAGTCGCCAGGGAACCGTGAGGGGCGTATGGCGCGATCGCTCCCAGGCCACCAAGCCAAGCCAAGCCAAGCCAACCAGGGGGATGTGTAGCAAGGCCAACCGCGATTCCACCAGCAGCAAACCGTTTAGACTCATCAGCGTAGTGGTCAAGAGGGCAAATATCTGACGCCGACGCTGGGGATAGCCCCGTCCCCATTCCCAGGCTAACCAGCCACCCAGCAGCGGAATCAGGGTGCCGATGCCCGCATTTAGCCAGCGATAGCTAATAGGATCTAACATCGACTGTGTCCAGCTTTGGTCGGGCTGTCCTAACCTTGTTTGCATGGCCTGAAAGCCCTGAATACTTAAGGCAATCAGATATTTGCCGAGAGGCGGGTGCGCGTCAAAAAAAGATTGATGGCGGAGGATATCCCCTGCAAAGCCGACATAATACACTTCGTCAAAAGTCAGCGGTCGCGGGATATCTAAACGCCAGAACCGCAGTACACAGTTCACCAGCACAATTGTCAAAAAGCCAACCCATATCTGCTGATAGGACAATGGGCGCTCGGTGTAACGGCTTTTTGTCGGCGTGAGCCACCACACACGCTTCAATGAAGATAGCAACTGAGGAAAAACCAAGGGATGATGCCTGAGTCTACGGATTTTCGACGCCACGCGCCTGCAACAGAGCGAAACCGCGTTCCCATCTGCGCAGTCCTAGAAACTGCATTGCCACCTAAGGGAACGGTGTTAGAAATTGCGAGTGGGACAGGACAGCACGCTGTCTTTTTGGCCCCCCGCTTATCGCCGCGACACTGGCTGCCCAGCGATCCCAGCCCTGATGCCCGAGCGAGTATCCAAAGCTGGTTGGCCACGACGCCTGTAGAAACCCTGTACAAACCTCTTGATCTTGACATGACCCAGCCCGAGTGGTTCCAGACTGTCCGGAAATGGCAAGCCAATGAGGGCAGTGCTGCACCGCCCCTTACGGCGATCGCCAATATCAATATGATTCATATTTCGCCCTGGGCTGCTTGCGAAGGGTTGATGACAGGGGCTGAACAATTACTGTCTGCAGGCGGTGTGTTGTATTTATACGGCCCTTTTAAGCAGAACGGACAGCACACAGCACCGAGTAATGAAGCGTTTGATCAATCGCTGCGATCGCAAAATCCGGCTTGGGGTGTCTGTGACCTAGAAGCCGTTGTCGCGTTGGCCAATCAGCATCAGTTTGATCTCAGTCAAACCATTGAAATGCCGGCCAATAACCTCTCAGTCGTCTTCACCCATCAATAGATATTGACCTCGACTGAGTTAGCTAGACAGCCCATTTTCGCTACAGGCAGAGCGTGTAAGACCACGCTCCATCATGTACGCTGCACAGGCTCATTATCTTCACTCTAAATTGACAGAAATATCACATTGTTACCAGTAGAATTTCGGAGTAATTCCATGAGTTTTTAAAGGCAACTTGATATGTCTAAATCTTTCAGAGACTACTTCGTGACAGTCTCAGCAACCAGTGCATTGCTCTCAATAGGGATTTTTTTAGAAGCAACCGAAGTCTTAGCAGCATCTTTTAGCAGCATTTCACACATTTAC
>JBCBJE010000597.1:0-4058 GCA_038523735.1 Cyanobacteria bacterium J06626_18
CTTGAGCCTGCAAGCCTTGTAAGATTCGCGATCGCACCACTCCCGACAAAATTCCTGCGGTTAAGGGCGGTGTCCACCAGCATCCATCAGCCCAGCCCCAGAGATTCCCCGTATTGGTCTCCAGCCATTCACCTCGGGAGTTAATCAGGATTGCTTCGCGCGCCCCTGCCTGCTTGGCCGCCTGTAGTGCCAGCCAACAGCCTAAATAATTACCCGTTTTGTGTCCGGGCAAAGGGCGGCTGTATTCGGGTGAATCGGCTACCCACGCGACAGCACCTTCCGTTTGGAGAGTGGTGAGATTGGGAGGGAGCGATCGCCCCAGAATCAGCCCTCGCCCATCGGGAAAGATAGTTACTCGTAGGACCGGATAGGTTTGCGCTAGGGTCTCTGCCCCCTGCTGGAGGCGATCCCAATCGGGTGAAGCCCAACCAAAAGCTTGCAGCGATCGCTGCGTTCGGGTCACATGAGCCTGCCAAGCCGTCCAGGGATGATCGAGTCGGTTCTCATAAATCCGCAGCGTCGTGAAAACGGTTGCACCATAGAGCAGCGCTGGATCTTGCAGAGGGAGGGACAGCCTGCTGCCGGAAACTAGCTGACCGTCATACCAATGAATCGAAGTCACGTCGTTAGACATAGTTACAGATTGTTGGCGTTCTCGCGTCAGTCATTATCTACAAGTCTTGACGAGTAAGATCGCAGAACGGTAAACGCTGCGCCACTTCCTGACCTGAGATCCCGCTAGGCTGCAGGAAATCAAGCCGCACGCAGACAACATACCCCCAACCAAGAGGAAGCCTATGCTACCCGATGCTCTCGCTGACGTGAAGGGATTGTTACTGGATCTCAATGGTGTTTTGTATGTTGCTAACCGACTGTTACCAGGAGCACTTGAGGCAATCGTAACGATTCAAAAAAGCGGTCTGCCTTACCGGTATGTCACTAACAACACCACGCAATCGCTCAAGACCATGAGCCAAAGTCTGCAGGCTATGGGGTTACCGATCGAGCCGACTGAAATTGTCAGTGCTCCCTACACTGCGGTTCTACATCTACGCGACATGGGAACTCCTACAATTTTTCCCATCCTTTCTGAAGACGCTAAACAAGACTTCGCCGAGTTTCCGGTTTCAGAAACTGATGCTGAGGTCGTTGTTTTGGGCGATATTGGCGACGACTGGAACTATCGCCTACTGAACCGGACCTTTCGCCTGATAATGCAGGGGGCTCAGCTTATTGCCCTCCATCGTGGCAAATACTGGCAGTGGGAAGCCGGACTCCAGCTCGATATCGGAGCCTTTGTCGCTGGTCTGGAATACGCGACTAACCAAACCGCTTTAGTTGCCGGCAAACCCAATCCGTTCTTTTTCAAAAGGGCGATCGCGGACCTTGCTCTGCCCGCTACTCATATCGCTATGGTGGGTGATGATATCGAAGCCGATGTGGGTGGAGCCCAAGCGGTGGGGATGAAAGGCGTTCTCGTCAAAACTGGCAAATACCGTCCTCATCTAGCTGAGAAGACCGCCGTGCAGCCTGATGTAGCGATTGAAGGGATTGGTGCGATCGCTCAGTGGCTCAGGTAAAACGCAAGCGCTACCCTGGTAAGCAGTCTCTTACCGTACGCACTCAGAGCAGCACTGACGAAGGTGCGCTGCGTTGTCAGGGCTGCGCTTCTACTCATTACAGGAAACCGAGTCACGCTTCAAGGAATTGTGCAATGCTCAACATCTCTCGCTTTGACACCGAAACACCGAAACACAAATCGTTTGAACTACCCGGAGCTCGCCCTCACTACACCCCTGATCGTCCCGGCCAAGTTGAGCACATTGCCCTTGATCTCGCATTAGATATTCCCAACCAGCGCTACACAGGGACCTGTCGCATTCGCCTGACCCCGGTACGCGATGGCATTTCTCGCTTCGTCTTGGACGCCGTCAACCTTCACATTGACTCAGTGATGGTGGGGAATCTGGCGCAGCGCTTCGAACACGATGGGGAGGAACTGCACGTTACTTTGAGTCAGCCAACGACCGTAGGACAGGCGCTGGAACTAGCGATCGCCTATCGTAGCGAAACACCGCAGCGGGGACTCTACTTTGTGGCCCCGACTGAACACCAGACCCAGAAACCGGTGCAAGTGTGGACCCAGGGGGAAGATGAGGACTCGCGCTACTGGTTCCCCTGTTTCGACTATCCCGGTCAGCTTTCTACCAGCGAAATCCGGGTGCGCGTGGCGAAGCCCTACCAGGCTATCTCGAACGGCGAACTGGTCCAGGTTGAGGAGGACGGCGACTTCAAATTCTTCCATTGGGCCCAAAAGCAGGTTCATCCTACTTACCTGATGACGCTAGCTGTGGGCGACTTCGATGAAATCCAGGATGAGTGGGAAGGCATTCCTATCACCTACTACGTTGAGAGGGGTCACCGTGAAGATGCTCAGCGCACAATGGGCAAAACCCCAGCCATGGTTGCATTCTTTAGCGATCGCTTCGGCTACCGCTACGCCTTTCCCAAGTACGCCCAAGTCTGTGTCACCGATTTCACCTTTGGTGGCATGGAGAACACCTCCTGTACCCTACTCACAGACCGCTGCCTGCTCGATGAGCGTGCTGCTCTGGATAATACCAATTCCGAAATGCTGGTTGCCCATGAGCTGGCCCACCAGTGGTTTGGCGATTTGCTTGTGATCAACCACTGGTCCCATGCTTGGGTAAAAGAGGGGATGGCGACCTACTCGGAAGTGCTGTGGACAGAGGAACAGCTTGGGCCAGAAGCGGCAGCTTACTATCGTCTGGGCGAAATGCGTCGCTATCTGTCAGAAGACAAAACCCGCTACCGCCGCCCCATGGTCACACATGTGTACCGGGAACCCATCGAGCTATATGATCGCCACATCTACGAAAAGGGAGCCTGCGTCTATCACATGCTCCGTACTGAATTGGGCGATGACCTGTTTTGGCAAGCCATCCACGGGTTCGTCAACCAGTTTGCGCACAAGACGGTCGAGACTCTGGATTTGATTCGCACCATCGAGACCACCACCGGGCGCAATCTGCGGTTCCTCTTTGATCAGTACGTCTACCGGGGTGGCCATCCCGACTTCAAGGTGGCGTATAGGTGGGACAGCGACAGTAATCTCGCGAAGGTGACCGTAACGCAGACGCAAGCCAAGGCAGGCGACAAGAGCAGCCAGAGTGGACTGTTTGACCTGCGGATTCCCCTTGGTTTTGGGTACGTCAACGATGACACAGTAACGGTGCAACCCATGATCGTTCGTATCCACGAGCAGGAGCAAGCGCTCTACTTCCCTCTCGCCCAAAAACCCGACTTTGTAAGTTTTGATGTGGGCAATCACTACACTAAGACGGTGAAGCTGGAGTATCCCCTGCCCGAACTTAAAGCCCAGCTGCAGCACGCCCCCGACCCGATTGCCAGAATTCACGCTGCTGAGGCGATTGCCCGCAAGGGAGGACTCGAAGCAGTGAAGGCCCTAGCTGATGCATTGAAAGGCGATCGCTTCTGGGGGGTGCGGGCCGAGGTCGCAGAACAACTGGCTGAACTGAAACTAGATCAGGCCGTCGATGCCCTGCTGGAGGGACTGCAAGACTCCCATCCCAAAGTCCGCCGTGCTGTGGTAGCGGCCCTCGGTAGCGTGAAAACCGCCGCCAGCTATCAGGTTCTCAGCAAACTGACTCAGGAGGGCGATGCGAGCTACTACGTTGAGGCCGAAGCTGCCCGCGCTCTAGGGAAAGTCGGAGCGTCCCAGCTTGCCGATATCCCCGCTACAGTTGAAACGCTCACCATTTTGGAAACCGTATTGCAGGAACGGGCAGGTTGGAACGAAGTCGTCCGATCTGGCGCGCTGGCTGGCATTAGCCAGTTCAAAACGTCGGAGGCCGCTCTGGAGCTGATTCTGCAGTATACGGAGCCAGCAGTTTCCACGATGCTGCGGTTAGGAGCCGTTCGAGCGCTGGGGGCTATCTCGACGGGCCTGAGCAAAGCTAACGTTGAACGGATCTTAGAGCGTCTGGAAGCAATTGCCCGGGAGCCTCAGTTTCGGA
>JBCBJE010000598.1:0-4054 GCA_038523735.1 Cyanobacteria bacterium J06626_18
TACAAACCCAATTGTGCTGTTGCAATAATCGGAGCACTGCTGACGCAGCATGGCATCCAACGCTTGAGTGAAGGAATGCGATTCGTCCTTAAGTGTGTAAACAATAGCGACGCGCCCCTCGGGTTTGAGCACTCGTTTGAATTCGGATAGCGTGGGATTCAGGTCATCTAAAAACCAGTGAGCCGAGTTCCCAGCAATGAGGCAATCGATGCTATTATCGGCCAGCTGCGTTTGCTTGGCTTCTCCAGCTAGGAGCGTGATCCGTTCAGCGCTGATGGGGTCAAGTGTTTGTAGTCGAGCAGCTGCCAGCGATCGCATCTGAGGATTGGGCTCAACCAACTTGACGATAAACCCCGCCTGGGCTAAGCGTTGGCTGAGACGTCCTGTACCCGCCCCAACATCAGCGAACACGCTGCCCGGATGAAACCGAGCCGTTAGGGCTTCGATAACAATTTCAGGATGGTCAGGCCGATAGTTGGCATATACCTGAGCCTTATCGCCAAATACTACGGCTGAATCGGGGCGCATAGCAGTTCTCCCTATTGATTGGCAGCTAGCGTTACAGTGAACGGTTCAAAAACTTTAAGTGAGTCACATATCGGCGGAGTGAAGGGCAAATGACAACGGCTACGGTCAGTAGCACCGCTGCCAAAATCAAGCTCAGCCCCGAGGGCACCAGTAACGCTAGCCCTGTCAATCCCAGCAACATGCGAGGGGCGATCGATAATCGCTGATGCAGATATCCCTCAATACCAACAGCGATGAGCACAACTCCGATGACAGCCGTAAAACAACTCAGCACAACGGCAGGTTCACCCGCCAATAGCAAAAAATCGGGTCGGTAGATGAAGGCAAAGGGGACAACAAAGGCAGTAGCGGCTAGCCGTACAGCAATGACTCCGGTTTGCAAGGGATTGGAGTCGGCGATCGCCGCTGCGGCGAAAGCGGCCACTGCGACAGGCGGTGTCATCGCCGAAAGCGCGGCAAAATACAGTAAAAACAGGTTGGCTGGTAACACGGGAATGCCCATTCCTGTTAGGGTTGGACCAACCAGTACTGCCGCTAAAATATAGGCGCTTGGGGTTGGCATGCCCATCCCCAATAAAATAGTCAATGCTGCAGCGGTCACGATGGCTCCCCAGGACTGTCCCCCCGCTAGAAGCAACACTAAATCAGCAAACTTGCTTGCCAACCCTGTCATTGAAATGCCCCCAATCACCAGTCCTGCGGCTGCGCACGCAGCCACGACTGGAATCATATGCAGAGTAGCTTCGGCTAAGCAGTTCCAAATGCCCACCAACCCTATACGGGTACGTGGGTGCAGCATCGCGACAAACAGTACACTCAGCGTACCGAAAATCGCCACGAAGTTAGGCGAGTAACCCCAGAGTAGGGCAACTGTAATGACTCCCAAAGGCACTAAAAACAGTCCACCTGTTTGCAAAGTTTTCGTGAGACGTTGCACCTTACCCTGCTCAAGACCGCTGAGCCCAGCCTTAACCGAGTACAGGTGAATCTGGGTAAATACGCACACATAAAACAGCAAGGACGGCACAATGGCAGCGATCGCAATTTGGCGGTACTCAATGCCGGTATACTCCGCCATGATGAACGCAGCAGAGCCCATCACAGGCGGCAGCAACGATCCGCCTGTAGAAGCCGCTACCTCAATCCCTGCGGCTAGCTCAGGGCGATAACCCAGTCTTTTCATAATCGGGATAGTGACTGAGCCGGTAGTGACCACATCAGAAGTTGGGCTGCCTGAGAGCATGCCATACAGTGCCGACGAAATCACGGCAATTTTGGCAGGGCCGCCAGGACTACTCCCACTTAAGGCTGCAGCTAAGTTAAAGAAAAAATCAGTTCCTCCGGTGCGATTGAGGACCGTGCCGAACAGCACAAATAGAAAGGCATAGGTTGCAGCTACCCGCAAAGCCACACCGAATAAACCATCCGTGGTGAAGACCGTGATGTCGAGAAAGTGTGAATACGTAATCAAGCCGTGGGAAAAGATGCCGGTCAACCAATGTCCCCACAGGTTGTAAGCAATAAATGAGAGCACGATCACGGTCAGCCCGAGCCCAACTGTGCGACGCATCGCCTCAATCGTCAGCAGCAGCAGCACCGTGCCAAACCCCAAATCGAGAAGCGTCAGCGGATCAAACAGTGTGATCCGAGTGATAATCCGCTCGTTTTCAATAAAAAAGTAAAGCCCTGTTGCTAGCGCCATCGCTACCAGCGCCCAATCAACGGGGCTCGGCTGGGTGGGGTGTCCCTTGGGACTAGCACCTACAGTTAGAAAAGTTAAGGCCAGCATCGCCCCGAGGAAGATAATCGTCAGGGAGAACATATCGACTCGCCAGATCGAATTAGCCCCAACTACCGCGATCGCAATGAGTGCCGCTAAGCAATGTGCACCCAGGCGCAATCGCCCCGTCAGCTGCCGCCGTCGCCCCAGACCGACTAAATGATTCAAAAGCTTCATGTTGGAAGGTTCATAAACAATTCAGCCAGCAAGGTCATGCCGCTAGCAAGGCCACCGAAGCCTCTAGCAAAGCCCTGGTGACTGTAAAGCGATGGGCAGTACCATTTCCACAAATCATGGTCACCGATCAATAATTTGTGCGGGCGCACGGCTGTGCGCCTTGGACGAGATGTGTAGCTGCAGCTGCCCCACACAGTATTGGGATAACCGGCAATGCAGCACTGTGAAGGGCCAAGCGACACTTCACAGTACGCTTTCAATCCATTCGACGAACCCTAAAGTAAACCCGCTTCCTGCAGATACTGAATGGCTCCCTCGTGATAAGGCACGACCGTATTCGAGGCCATCACTTCAGGGGTCAGCGCCTTCATCGCAGCATGAACCTCAGCAACCTTGTCATAGTTCTCATAAATAGCCTTGGTGAGATTGTAGGCATCCTCATTAGACATCGACTCATCGACAATCAAGCTGGCTGAGATGGCGAAGGTTGAAACCTCATCCGGCTGCCAGGAATAGGTATTAGCAGGTACTTGGAAAGGTTGACTGCCCGTTCCATCAGCAAGCGTTTGAATCGTCCCATCATCCAAAGGCAGCATCACGAGATCGAGCGACTCCCCGGCCTGCGTAAACGAACTATGGCCCGCGAAAACCGCGTTAGTCATAATGTCAATCCGGCGATCCTGCATGAGGGTAGCTTGTTCGCTGGAAGCCGCATAAACCAGGTCGCCCCCCCAAGATTTCAGAGATTCTTCAGTAACACCCGCTTCCTCTAACATCTGTAGGGAAATGTCAGAAATCACAACTCCGCGCTTATTTAAGGCAATCCTAGCGGGTGCTTGCGTCCGTGCTAAATCTTGCAGGGTGCTGATGCCATACTGATCGGCAAATTCTTTGCGAACGGCTACTTGCATGGGTGCCCAGGTGTATAAAGTCGCTAAGACGCGAGTACTCTCAATAGGTTGTTCAAAGGGAGGCTGCCCCTCTCTAGCCATCAGCAACTCGGCATCATGAGCCAGCCCAAGTTCGGCCTGACCTGTTTCGAGGAGGGGAATATTGGCAAATCCTCCCCCCGAGGTTTGATACGTTACCGTCGAGCCTGGATAAGCAGTTTTGACGGCCATATCAACACCGGCTCCTAGTAAGGACCAAAGCCCCGAAGGACTAGCTCCGACCAACGTAACCGTGTAGTTTTCCGCTGCTGTAGCGTCAGTATCGGAAGTAGAGACTTCACTGGGCGTTTCTGGACTTGAAGCCTGAGGATTCTCTGAGTTTGAAACTTGAGCACATCCCCAAGACAAAAACAAGGACAGCACCAAGCCCGTGAAAAACGGCAGCAAACGCAGATGCGACAGCGATCGCTTCAGCGTTGGGAAAAAGCGATGGAACATGTTTTCAATTTGAATTCAACATCGAGAAACTGACCTGAGCTCATTTAAAGAAATCTGTATTAGACACAAGCCACAGATGCTAATTATGGGGCTAAGCCTTCTTCATAAAAACTCTAAAAGGCCAGTAAAATTCATCTCTAGCTCGCGTCATTAATCACGCACAAATTGCCATGAATAAACA
>JBCBJE010000599.1:0-4049 GCA_038523735.1 Cyanobacteria bacterium J06626_18
CAATCGAACCCGGCAGTTGAGCAATGGTCGCGGTATTTGGGCAGCTATGCGATGCCACTGCTAGCTTATGAGGGCGATGGTCAGTCGGAGCAGTCTTCGGCTCGTCCGTTTATTCCAATTTCAACGGGTACTCGGGAAGATTACGTGGTGCCAGGAGCGTCGCTGGAGGAGTCGGATCCGGGATACCGGTAGGGGAAAGTTAGTAGGTAAAACCTGCAGGGCGTGTTGCGGCATTAGCCCAACACACCGCAACGGAAGTTATGGTTATGGACCTCTGTGAAATATCAGGTCTTTGTACTGAATGACTAGGCAATTCTCTCTGTAATCCCTCAAAACACAGACTGCTCTAAAGCCTGATAAGTCGAAAGGCTACACCTCAGGCTTCGAGTTATCTAACAGTCCCAGCATTGGCCCTAAAATAGCCCCAAACACAAATCCTCCTGCGTGCGCCCAATAGGCGATGCCACCTTCAGCCATGCCAACATTGGCCGGGGCACCCAGGCTAGCAGCACCATATGCGGCCTGCTGGAGAAACCAAATGCCCAAGTATAGGAGGGCAGGGATGCGAATTGGCAAGAACAGAAAGCCCAGAGGCACAATCGTCAGGATGCGAACATCCGGAAATTTGAAGATGTAAGCTCCCATAACGCCTGCGATCGCGCCACTAGCCCCCAGCGAAGGAATGTCTGAAGACATGCCAAAATACCACTGTGCTAACGCCGCCAAAACGCCGCAGGTTAAGTAGAACAAGAGAAACCGAAGGCGACCGAGCTGTTCCTCGACGTTATTACCAAAAATCCACAGGTACAACATGTTGCCGGCCAAATGCAGAGGACCCGCATGGATGAATTGGCTTGAGATCAGAGTAAACCACTCATGGAAAGTAAATACGGTCGGTGCCCCCGTCACAAAACTTGCTGTCAACTGCTGGGGGACCACAGCCCATGTCCGAAAGAACGTCGTCAGCTCCATGGGCGACAGCGTCAATTCATAGAGAAAGACCAAGACGTTGAGGATAATCAGCCCATAAGTAAAGTAGGGCGTAATCTGAACTGGGTTTTCGTCACGAATAGGAACCACATCGCACCAAGAGACACGCTTTTTTGCAAGATATCAGAAAGCAGAGCGGGAGGAATGTCTCTTTGGAGTTAAAGTTTGGGGCTTGTGGGGATGGAGAGTGCAAGGGTAGAGGGTGGAGGGCCGATGACTTACTCCTTTTTCCTTTCCCCCTTCCTGATTATTTAAGGTGTCGGCTAGCCTATCGCCTAACTACCCTGCTAAAATTGAAGGCCGGATATGCCGATGTGGCTCAGTGGTAGAGCACTCGATTCGTAATCGAGCGGTCGCGGGTTCAAATCCCGCCATCGGCTTTCACCTGTAGCAAGTGTTATGACCTTCCTGCCAAGACTTTCGTCCTTTTCTGACCAGGGAGATTCAAAATTGTGTTGGGCATTTTCCGGTGTAATTTGGCAACTTTAGTCCCCACATTGAGATAAGGTTTGAGATAAACTAAAATGCCCTAAGACCTCCAATTTTCCTAAAGGGGGCACTATGAAATCCACCAGCACTCGCCGTCAGCGAAAGGCTAAGACTGGGTCCGTCACTGTTCGCAGTTCCAATGACCGCCTGCAACTGGTCTTTACTCATGCTGGAAAGCGCCACTTTGTTTCTCTCGGCTTATCCAATACGCCACTCAATATGAAGTTGGCTCAAGATACTGCCTTCGAAGTGCAACGGGATATCCAGTACGGTGAGTTTGACCCGACATATCGAAAATACAAAATTCACTCTCTTGCTTCTACGTCAGACCAACTTGCCAAGGCAGCCCAGCAGGAGTCACGACTGATGGCTTTATGGGATCACTATGTGGACTATCTCATCCCTAATGCCTCCCCCAAAACCATCAATGGTACCTACAACCCAGTTAAGGCACACATTGGCCGTTGTAAGACAGATGGACTTATCGACCCATTGAAATTTCGGCAAGAGCTGCTCAAAGTCACTACTCAATCCCAAGCTCGTCGCACTTTGATGCAGCTTTCGGCTGCCTGTAAGTGGGGCCTGCAACATCACTTGGTCCAGGCGAATCCCTTCGAAGGTATGTATCGAGCATTGGATACAACTAAACCCTCACCCCCTGTAGCCTATTCGGTCGAGGAGCGAGACCGAATCATTGCCACCTTTGAAACCCACCATGGGAAAGGTATTTCGTACAAACACTATGCACCTTTTGTCAAATTCCTATTCTGGACAGGCTGTCGACCCTGTGAAGCGGTGGGCCTGCGGTGGAGCAGTGTAACAGAGGATTGCAGTAAAGTTCACTTCCATGAAAGCATTGTCGAAGTGTCTGGGAAGAAGGAGCGACGTGAAGAGACCAAAACCAGCGTGAAGCGATGGTTCACCTGTCCAAGACGCTTACAGGCAATGCTTCAAGCCATTCGACCAGAGACATTCGAGCCAGACGAAGTCGTGTTTCGAGCACCCAAGGGAGGAATAATCAGTGAGAAAAACTTCAATCAGCGGGCCTGGTCAAGGATTGTTACCCAAATTGGATTGAAAGTGAAGGAAGGAGTCACCATGACTCCTTATAACTGCCGAGATACTTTCATTACCTTGCAAGCACTAGAAGGGCACTCCTCAACAACAATTGCCCGATGGGTTGGTAACTCCTCGAAGGTGATTGAGGAACGTTATTTGGATAAGTTGAAAATGGATAGTCTACGACCGACAGATGTTTAAGGTGGCTCCTTATTCCCGGACTGAGGGGATTTTGACCTGCCCAAAGCCTGTGCCTATGCCCGTGAGTTCTATCTGGATCGGGTCAACCAGTTTTTGGTGGAATGGCTGCCCTCAGCTGAAGCAGATGTGATTGTGGGGGACGGGGCGGCCTATTTCATTCGACTTGAATTGGAACAGTTCTTTGAACAGCGGGGACTCACTCAACAAATCACCTGGGCCGAAGCCCTACGACAGGAGATGACCGATGTACTGCGAGGTGAAGGGGGAACGGTTGAGCCAGACTTAATGACCAGCGTGCGATGGGCCGATGTCTATGGGCTGTTCAAAGCGTTCATGTACAGTGTCGCTCCTGCGAAATCTCATTAGGATGCGACTCACCCAGTGTTTACCAAAGCAATTGATTTAGAAACATGCCCCATCCGTCAAAAGCAAAAGCCCGAATTCAGTACTCCAGTCGCGATGAGTTGGATATGGCCGTGATTCGCTACTGCCGGGGGCGATCGCGCCATGACCTCCATGCCCGAATTCGTTTGGCTTTGAATGGATTCTATGGGCCGTTTGCCATGGAGTCAGTTGAAGCTCCAGCAGAAGATATCCGGCGACAGGCACTGCGATCAATCCGACAGTTGACGGCTCAGATTCTGGAAATCCAGGAACAGTTTTTGCCCGAGTTGCTGCCCCTGGAAGTCCTGGCTAATGGGCCGCTTGGCTTGGAAGCAATGCCTGCAACAACGGTTTATTCAGCAGATAGGACTGGTCAAAAGCATTGGATCGCGGCCCGACTGCCCGTCAACGATTCTGCTTCATCCAGAAAGACTGAAACTGACAAAGTAGAGCTTTTCCCAGACTCATCCAGTCAGCCGACACCTGATACTGGGCCAGTAGACGAACCACTGCGTGAATTCCTCGGCGAAGACGCGGCCATCATGGCGGGTCTCAATCCCTTCATCAATGATTTGACGTGAGTGCCCATCAATCCAGAACCCCCATTCCAGTTGAACGCAAGACGCAGGAAGATGTGAAAAGATTTGCCTTAATTCGACAGGAGATGCAGCGGGATCAGCTTCAACTGAGGGCAAGCGCAGAGGATTCTCAGGGCATGGAGTACGCCAAATCATGATGTTGCTGGTCAGTCTCAAAGCCTATACGAACAGCCGTAGCTGAAGGCAGCCGTCGAGCCAAAACTATTCTTTCACTGCCCAATTTCAGCGACCTGGTCCGTTTAGAAGTCAGCATATTAAATTAGCGCCTAATCCTCTTCTTCCAAGAGCTTTCCAAGATTGTGCGTATCCATTAACTCTTGATATCTG
>JBCBJE010000600.1:0-4048 GCA_038523735.1 Cyanobacteria bacterium J06626_18
ATCCCAGTGAGGAGGGAGAGACGTGGACGCCCGACAGTTAGAGCTGGAGCTCGCGATGGCCCTAGAAGATGCTGCCGAAATGCCGGTCCTGGCCGATCTTCAGGCCCTATGGCAGCAGGCCGAGCCGGTGATGAGACAGCTTTCGGTTCGTGAGCAGCTGCGATTAGGGGGGGCGGTGATTGACCAGCTGGCAGAATTACATCGGGCGAAAGCAGAGCGTCTTCTGGAGGACTGGGAAAATACCTTCAATCCGCAAGATCCCTCTTTGCCTGCCGACTGGCTACAGGGGATGGTCCGACAATCGCAGTATGTCGATGTTTCCGATCTGACAGTTCCTGTCCGGCGGCGACCGCGAAGCACCTCAGCAAAAGCACCGTCAGACAAAGATACGATCGTCGGGGCAGTCCCCAAAGCGAATATCCTGAACATGCTAGAGCAGGTTGATCTGGAGACGCAAAAAGCCACGGCCCTATCGGTAGCTCATGAGGAAAGTATTGAGGATTGGGTAGCCGCGATCGCCGAGTGGTTTGAGCATCATCCGCAGCCGATTCCGCTGGTGCGGCTTCAGCAGCAGCTGCGATGGTCTTTGATACAGCTGTGGCTGAGCCTGCTATTGGGAGGGTTTCAGTTGGAGGCGATTGGCGATGACTTTTACGATACTCAAATCCTCGTCTCCAGGAATCTGGACTGAAACTCAGCCAAGTCGCCAACTCTCCGGCTTGGTATTTTCCGTGTCACTTAAACTTCCATTGGGACTATGGTGACACGGAATTTTTAATCAAACTTAGGCTATGCCGAGCCGCAATCAGCTTTGAAGGAGCTACCAAGCCTCGAATTAACAATTCGCCAGCTCTGCATGTTTACCGCATCCCAACTGACTAACTGGTGTGGAGAATAGAATCCCTTGGATTAGATTACCTCGCGACGTATGACCTTGGCTCGGCTCAGCACACAGTTTGTTTGCAGAAGATTTGTCTTTGGGTTGATTAGATTTATCGTCAGAAGGCATTTTACACCTCTCAATAATAGGTGACTCAAAGCAATACTCCGGACGGCATTGTCAACTTAACTGACCGTTTTGGAAATTAGGCACTAAATTTTTGTCAATCGTCTTCGACGGCAGTGCTAGGCGACTGAGGCTAGCCGTGTGACTTGTTGCCAGTCGCTCAAGCGCTGACGCATCGTTTCGCGGTATTCAGTTGCCGATTGTCGATGTTGATGAGGATGAAAGTAACCGCGTATCGGTTCAAAGGCGGCGAGAAACCGTTGCGCTCCGCCAGGGGATTTGAATCGTCCCCTGCGCCTTTCTCGGGTCTGGGTCGATCGATGCGAATTCTCGGCGTGGTTGTTCAAGCCCTGATGCTGCCTGTGTTCGACGCCTGGGAGCAGCTCTCTTTTGGCCGCACCATAGCTTCTTAGTTTGTCGGTCACTATGACGCGTGGGGCAAAGCCAGTCGACTTGAGGAGTTTGCGGAAGAACGTCTTCGCCGCTCGTTTGTCCCGATGGCGCTGCATCAGGATATCGAGGACTTGCCCTTCGGCATCCACGGCCCGCCAGAGATAGTACTGCTGCTCCTTAATGGTGATCACAACCTCATCAAGATGCCACTTGTCAGCGGGCTGGGGACGACGGCGACGAATCTGATTGGCGTAGGCTTACGCAAACTTTTTACACCATTTGTGGATCGCTTCGTAGGTGACCTCAATGCCCCGATAGAGCATCATTTTCTCGATGTCGCGAAAGCTGAGTGGGAAGGTTTAGTAGAGCCAGACACAGTGGCGAATGACTTCGATGGGAAAGCGGTGGTACTTGTAGCTGACGCTCATGGACTCGCCCTGACAGATGCTGACAAAGGCTACCACAAAAGTTAAGTTGACAATGCCCTCTGGAATGTTCTTTTTTTGAATGATTCTGGGCGTCTAGAGAACTGCGCACTGCCCAGTTAGAAACCATCAACCAATAACTATTAACCAATAGCTATCAACGAATAACCAATAACGAACAACGAATCATCAAAACACATCAGCCGGATCAGCCGATCGCAATTTGTTCATCGCGATCGCGCCGGAAATAGCACACATAATTAGAGTGATGAGAAAGACATTGATGGCGACGGTGGTTTTCATGGTGATGGGGACGCGGGTGATCAGGAAGAGGAGTTCATAGACAGCGTAGGAAGCGAGGTAGCCAGGGATAAAGCCGAGGACGGCGAGTAGGAGGGCTTCTTGGAGGATGGCACTCAGTAAGCGTTTATCGCTGTAGCCCATTGCCTTCAAAGTGGCGTATTCAGGCAAGTGGTCGCTGATGTCGGTGTAGAGAATTTGGTAGACGATTACGACGCCGATGATGAAACCCATCATGGCCCCAAAATTAAGAACCTTGCCGTTGGGTAATGAGGCACGAAAAGTTTGCTCAGCTGCGGCCAATTCTGCTTGCGTCAAGACACTAATCGATCTTGGCAAAGCCGCCTTTAAGGAAGCCCGCACAGTTTCCAGG
The DNA here is from genome assembly GCA_038523735.1 of Cyanobacteria bacterium J06626_18. Lineage (GTDB taxonomy): Bacteria > Cyanobacteriota > Cyanobacteriia > Phormidesmidales > Phormidesmidaceae > SIO1E4. Next base: position 2,498 of record JBCBJE010000600.1, read on the forward strand.
TCGGCGTTGGGAGCTAGGGTCAAGACGCCGACGTTGACCTTTTCCAGGCTTTCTATGCCGTACCATTGAGCATAGTTCCAGTCGCTCATCACCACATGGCCATTGTCAAAGAGGGTACTTCCCAGGCTAAAAAGTCCGGTAACGTGGAGCCTTCGATTATCCATAAGAGTTGAAACACTGCCGTTCTGAGCGAATAAGCTAGGAATTGGACCGAGTTTCTCTTGACCCAGCTGATCGTACAGCACAGCTCCGGGGCTATGGAGGGTTTCGAGCTGTTGATCCACTGCAGGAATGGCTAGTACGGGCTGAGTAGGGTTGAAGGCCAGAATCTTGACGGTGTTGGGAAAAAGCTCAAAGTCAGGCTGAGGGGCTTCCTCGTCATCAGGTTCTGTAGAGGCTTGAGCAAGATCGAGAGGATTAACCCAGTTGGCAAATTCGATGTACAGCGGACTGGCTGAGGTCACACCCGCGATCGCGTCGGCCTGATACAGATAGATTTTGGGAAAATTACCCAGGTCAATATTAGGCGCGTAGGCAGAGACCAGAAACAAGTTTCCCTGGAGGTGATCGGGGACTAAGGTAACGCCGTCAAAGAGCATAGCTCTCAGACCTAACTGCGTGAAGATCAGAATATTGGAGAACGCCACCCCTGTAATTGCCACTAGCAGTCGGATCTTGCGATGAGTTAACTGCGACCAGCCCAAAGGTTTATGAGTCTGCCAGTGGATTCTTAAATGCTTGAATAGGTTCTGGTTATGTTTTGGGGGCAGCATGGGGTATGGGTAATTGGTGATGGGTGATCGGTTAGAGTTTTGAGTTCGTTCTTGATTCTTGGTTCTTGGTTGATATCTGGTAATGGGTAATCGGTGATTGGTTAACTGGAGTTCCCCATTCCCCCACTACCCATCACCCACTTTCTGTTCCCTCCTACCCATCTACCCATCACCCGTCTCAATATCCACTCTCACCTGCATATTGGTGAGGCCAGCTACTTGAGAGCTGTCTTCAGGATGGATTTGAATGCGGACTTCGACGACGCGTCGATTTTCGTCGGTGGTGGGGTTGGTGGAGCCGTCAGCGAGGGTGCGAGCACCGATTTGCAGGCCGATATGCTCGACGGTGCCGCGGATAGTGTCAGGGAAGCCGCCGTACTCGCTAGCAATCGTGACGGATTGGCCCACCTTTACTTTGAGGATGTCGGTTTCGTAGACTTCGGCGATCGCGTACATCTGGCTGGTTTGCCCAAGTTCAGCAATACCCTCTTGAGTATTCACGCGCTCTCCTACGCGGGTATTGATGCGAAGGATTTGTCCCGCAACGGGCACTCGCACTTGCGTATCGGCCAAATCAGCACGGCGCTGCTCCACAGCAATTTGAGCGCGCTCCAACTCGACTTGGGCGACCTCAACATCCACAGGACGTACTTCTTCCAGGAAGCACTAGACATTGCTCGCGCTACGTTAGCAGAACGCCAAGCTCAGCTCAGCAACAGCGAACAAACGCTATCAAGGCAGATTGAACAGGAACAGGAAACCTTGGCAACCCTGGAAG
>JBCBJE010000601.1:0-4040 GCA_038523735.1 Cyanobacteria bacterium J06626_18
AAACGATCCCCTACCTTGGAATTCATCTGTGGGGACTATGTGGGGGACGATCGTAAAGGGATATTGGCTGCCAATGACAAAGCTGACTTGGAAGCCACCTTCCACTTCGACCACCTGTTTGGCGATGGCGACGCACCGGCTGACGATGCCATCAATCAAAAAGCTTTAGGATTTGATCCACTGGCTGCGGTGGCTGAAGGCGATACGCTTGATGTAACAACCGAAGAGCTGCAGTCCCGGTTAGCCGCCGAGGACTACGCTCTAATTATGGATATCTTGCCAAGTTTGGGGCACGTGGGCGAAGGCCACTGCCGCGAAGCAGCCTTGGCCGACAGTTGATAATGGGTTTACAGAAAGCATTGAGAATAGGACTAAGTGGTCTTTGGCTAGCCATTTTGGGCACAAGTTTACCGGCAGAAGTTCTGGCACATGGCGTGCAAGTTCAAGCTCAAACTACGTCTGCCGTGGAAATCCAAGCGACCTATGATTCGGGGGAACCGATGTCAGGCGCTCAAGTCCAAGTCTATGCTCCTACCGATCCCGAAAATGTTGTGTTTACGGGCGTGACTGATGCCTCCGGACGCTATCTCTTTGTCCCTGATCGCGCGGGTGATTGGGAACTGTCAGTGCGGCAAGCAGGACACGGTGAGATTGTTGTCATTCCGGTAGCCGAGGCGGGTGTTGTCGCAGCCGAGGTTGCTGGCTCGTCAAAACTCACGACTTTACAACGCGGGATTGTCGCTGGGGCTGTGATCTGGGGCTGTGTTGGCACAGCGCTTTATTTTCGTAGAGGTAAGCATTAGTGCATATTCCAGATGGGTTTTTGCCAGCTCAGGTATGTATCGGCGGATATGCCCTGTCGGGAGGAGTTACATGGTACACCTTGCGGCAAATTCATAAAACCTCAGATTCCCATGAAGAAATTCCAAAGGCGGCTCTCCTAGCCGCCACCTTTTTTATTGGGTCTTCGATCAACGTTCCGATTCCCCCTGGCAGCGTTCATCTGGTGCTCAATGGGTTGCTAGGAGCGCTTTTGGGCTGGTATGCTTGGCCGGCAATTTTGATTGGTTTGCTGCTACAGGCAGTACTTTTGGGTCATGGCGGGCTCACGACTCTAGGAATCAATGCCGTCATAATGGGCCTGCCAGCATTAGTCGCCTCCCAAATTTTTCAGCTTCGGTACCGTCTGGCTCAGTTGCTTAAACCGGGGGTGTCGGTGGGAGTCTTTGGTTTCCTGGCTGGATCAGTGGGGTTTGGGTTAGCTGCTTTAATTTTTTTCGGGCTAACTATCTTCACGATTCCAGCAGATTTGGATCAGGCAGTTGAACAACGGGCTCTCACCACACTTATGGCTGCCTACGTACCCCTAATGTTTGCTGAGGGCGGCTTCACTGTCATCACCACCCTCTTTTTGTTCCGCATCAAGCCTGAATTACTGGAAAGTTAAATCTGTGGCAATCGCCCTTCATACCAATCTTTATCTTCATCGGGAGTCGCTCGTGCACCGTTGGGCCGTGCGTCCCAAACTTATCAGTCTACTGACGCTGATGTTTGCGATCGCTCTCGTGCGACATCTAGTGCTGATCCCCTGGGTTCTGGCAGTCGTTGCGGCGCTCTACGGCTGTTCGCGATTGCCACTGCGGTATCTGCTGCATCGCTTGCCTTACCCCGGCCTGTTCGTAGTGGCAATGGTAAGCGTGTTGCCTTGGGTTTCCGGCAGTACCGTAATTTGGCAATGGCACTGGTTGGCCTTGAGATTAGAGGGCATCCAGACTGCAGCGCTGATTGCCGGGCGATTTTTGGCAATTGTGATTACCGGTTTTACCTTGTTGGGCACAACGCCATTTCTGGATATCCTCAAGGCGCTCCGCTCGTTAGGATTGCCCCCCCTGTTAACCGATATGACCTTGCTGACCTATCGCTACCTGGCTGATATCGCAGCACAGCTATTTACTATGCAGCAGGCAATGCGGCTGCGGGGTTTCGGCGTGTTGAAACAAACCCTACGACAGCGGTGGGTCCGGCTAGGGGCACTGTTTGGCAGCCTGTTGCTGCGCAGCTACGAGCGCTCACATCGGGTGTACGATGCCATGCGCCTGCGGGGCTACGGACACAGCTCTACAAAGATTGTCCACGCAACGATAGCTCGTCCGCCATTTCACAGCATTACCCGCCTGGCAACAACCCTGACGTTGATGGCCGCCTTTAGTTTAGTTTTTGGAGAATGGATGCTTTCGCGCCTATGAGCCAGCTCTTGTCGAATTCAACGCCTCCTGTCGTCGATCCTCGATTTCGCCCTGTGGCGATCGCTCTCGACCAGGTTGCCTTTTCCTACCCCGATCATCCAGACATTCTGCAAAGCATTACGCTAACCATTCGGGAGCACGAACGAGTGGGGCTAATTGGCCACAATGGCTGCGGCAAAACCACCCTCTTCATGCTGATATGCGGCCTTTTGAAGCCCACTTTAGGAACCATCGCCCTGTTCGACAAACCCGTGCAGCCCAACCAATTTCAGCCGGAAGTCGGATTGCTGTTTCAAGACCCAGAAGATCAGCTATTTTCGCCATCCGTACGCGACGACATTGCCTTTGGTCCCGAAAATCTAGGTATCGATGCTGCCGAGATTTTCGCTAGAGTCGATGCCGCCATGGAAATCACTGGGATCACGGCCTTAGCGGATCGCGCTCCCCATCATCTCTCTGGCGGTGAGAAACAGATGGTGGCGATCGCTGGACTCCTCGCCATGTGTCCCCGCGTCTTGCTCTACGACGAACCCACCGCTAGCCTCGATCTCCGCACCCGCCGCCGCCTCATCCGTTTTCTGCAGCACTCGGATGAAACCCTCCTCATCGCTTCCCACGATTTGGAATTCTTACTAGAGGTCTGTGATCGTGTCCTCCTTATTGACGAAGGCCGCGTAATTGCCGACGGCATTCCCCACGAGGTCATGGGTAACCAAACGCTCATGGAAAAGCACGGTCTGGAGAAACCCCATTCGCTCATTCCACATGTGGAACCGCATCATGAGCGCTCGTCTACGCTCCCAATCCTCCCGGAATAAACCCAACCAACAACCCGATCGCGCCGCCGAGCAAAACCAGTTGCCAGGTCGGCACTTTCCAGCGGATGAGGGCTACCAGTGATCCGATCGCAATGGCCCCAGCAATGACCGTGAGCCACCAGATAGGCTGTTCGATGATTGCTGTTTGCGATAAAGGCACTGCTGCTACCGCGATCGCGCCTAACACACCGGGACGGACCCCTCTAAGAAAGGCCTTGACCCAAGGATTCTCGCGTAGTCTCAACAGCAGCGGCGCACCCGCCATAATAAACAAGAATGAGGGCGTGAAAATCGCAACGCTAGCGATGAATGAGCCCAAAACTCCTGCGACTTTATAGCCAACAAATGCCGCCGTTAGGACTACAGGGCCGGGACTGAGCTGTCCAATCGCGACGCCATTGATAAACTCAGTTCGTGTGAGCCACTGTAGCTGCTCAACCACCTCAAACTCCAGCAAGGGAATGATCACCAGTCCGCCCCCAAAGATGGTGGTGCCGACCTTCACAAAGAATCCTACCAAGGGCCAGAAATAGGTGGTGATTCGCTCCAGTCCCCAGACGCTGGATAGGGTCAATACTTCTGCCGATGCCGTGGCGATCGGCCAACTGACTGTTAGCCCCAGAGGTAGCCACAGCGCTTGCGGCGTGCCTCCTCCCTTAGGACGATAGGGCCATAAACCAACAATCCCAGCTAAGACAAAGACAAAAGCAGTCCACGGTCCCAGGTTGCCAAAACTAACCGCTAGCCCGACCGCGATTGCGATCGCGACGCCAATCCAGTCGCGAATAGATTTTTTGCCCAACTTCCAGCAAAACCCCAGAATGATAGCAATCATCACGGGTGAAATGCCGAAAAAAATAGCCCCTAGTTGGGGCAGGGCCTGGAAGCGGAAGTACACCCAAGACAGGGCTAACACAATCAAAAATGCAGGTGCAATAAAGGCAATCCCGGCTACCAGAGCGCCTAGTTGCCCAGC
>JBCBJE010000602.1:0-4036 GCA_038523735.1 Cyanobacteria bacterium J06626_18
ATCAACGATGATGACACTGTAACCTACACGCCTGCAGCTGATTTCTTCGGCACGGATAGCTTTACCTACATCGTTACTGATGGTGAACTGACTGACACGGCTACTGTCTCAGTAACGGTTAACGATGTGACGCCGGCAAACGAGCCCCCGGTTGCGGGTGATGATAGCTTCACCACATTTGTCGATACACCTATCGAGGGCAATGTCGCAGGTAACGACACCGACCCCGACGATGATGAGTTGTCCTTTAGCCTGGTGAGTGAGGCTAGCAATGGTACCGTTGGCTTTAGCGCAGACGGTTCCTTCAGCTACACACCTGCCGATGGCTTCCAAGGTGAGGATAGCTTTACCTACGAAGTAAGCGATGGCGAACTTACCGACACAGCAACGGTCAACCTCACGGTCAACGCCGATGTTGTGGATGTGGATGTCGAGATTGCGCTGGTAGATTCTGAGACTGATACGATTCTTCAGTTCATTGGAGAAGGTGCTGAAGTTACCGTTGGCTCTGTCGAAAATCTCTCGCTTGCGGTATTTATCCCTGAAGAGAGTCCTTTCTTCGACAACACCAGCAGCATTTTCCTTGACCTCAACGATGGTGAAATCACAAGGAGAGAGAACGCTGAGCCGTACACACTGTTTGGCGACTCCATGGGTGACTTCTTCACAAGCAGAAGAACTTTACCCATCGGTGCCAACTCCCTAGAGCTGGACCTCTTCTCCGAGAACGGCCTGAGAGGTGACCTAGTGGGTAGCGTGACTCGGAACTTTACGTTAGTTGAAGAAGATCTAACAGGTGATACGGTAACCGTTGGCCTCTTTGATACCGAGACAGACGCCCTGATTGAGACAATTGAAAACGGTGAAGAAATCGTTGTGGACTCCGCCGATAACCTCACCATCGGGGTGTTTGTTAATGAAGACAGTCCGCTCTTTGATGAAGTTCACAGCGTCTTCCTGGATCTCAACGACGGCCAGATCACGCGCACTGAGAATGCTGAGCCCTATGCGCTCTTTGGCGATATTCGTGGCGATTTCCGCAACGGTAGCCTGCCGACGGGTGACAACACCCTGGAGTTGGACCTCTTCTCCCGAAATGGTCTGCAGGGCGACCTGTTAGAGACAGTGGCACTGGACTTCACGCTGGTTGAGCATACAGTCTAGTAAACGGCTAACAGCAGTTTGACAATGCCAATCGAGGCAGCCGTTGCGATCGCAGCCGTTGCCTCCCTCCCGCTTCCCTCTCACTTTATTGCAGTGAGGGGGTTTCTCGATCAAGAGAAACCCCCTATCCTGGAGAGCGTTTAGCCTGTTGTCTTGGTTGCGATTGCCATGGGATGTTTCAAACTTGGTTTTGTAAGAAACGGACTGTGGGCCATACTGGGTTTGTGGTTGGTTCTGTCACTCCAGCTGCACCCAGCCGTTAGTGCCAATGCCACCGTAAATTTAGCCCGCCCCACCTGGGATACTGGCTGGTTTCAGGCTGAAATCTACCGTGAATTGCTGCAGCGCTTGGGCTATCAAGTAAGTACGCCGCAGACCCTCGACAACGAAGGCTTTTACACTCAAGCCGCTGAGGGTGAGATGGATATGTGGGCCAGCGGCTGGTTTCCACTGCATGACACGTATCTGAACCAGGAGGCGATCGCGGGCAAAGTCGAACCCGTTGGATTTGAAGTGCCCGGCGGCGCTGTGCAGGGCTATTTGATCGATAAGACGACAGCGAAGCGCCTCAACATTCAAAACTTGGGCGACTTATCACAACCCGAAGTCGCCGCTGAGTTTGATTACACAGGCGATGGCAAGGCCGACCTGATTGGCTGCAACGAAGGCTGGGCTTGTGCTGAGGTGATTGACCATCATCTCCAAGAATATGGCTTGAGCACCACGGTCACCCCAATTCAGGGCGATTATGCTCCACTTTTGGAAGACACTGTCGAACGCTATCGCCGGGGCGAACCCGTTTTGTTTTACACCTGGACGCCCAATTGGACCGTCAGTCAACTGGTTCCGGGCGAAGATGTGGTGTGGCTCGAAGTGCCTTACCCTAGCCTGCCGTCCGCCCAGAAAGCGCTCGAAAGCGAGACGATCTTGACAGGTATTGAGGGCTGCGTTGCCGACCCCTGCACGATTGGGTATCCGCGTAACGATATTCGAGCGGTGGCGAATACCGAATTCTTGGCAGCGAATCCAGCCGTGCGATCGCTGCTAGAACAGGTCACCATTCCCGCCGCAGACATTGCGGCCCAGAACGCCAAGATGCTGGCCGGCAAAAGCACCGAGGAAGATATTCACCGCCATGCCCAAGCGTGGCTGCAGGCCAACAACAAGCAGGTCGCAGGCTGGATTGCTACAGCACAGGCCGAGATGGACAGTCCGATAACAGCAGACGTCACTGAGCCCACAGCCGACGTCGAGAAACTGGCACTATCTAAGCCGCTGCGCGTTGTGACCCAGCGATTCGAGCCGTTTGTCATCTATGAGAATCAGCAGTACCAAGGTTTCAGCTTGGATTTATGGGAGGCGATCGCCACCGAACTCAACATTCCTTACGAGCTGGTAGGTGTCAACTCGGTGGCTAAACTCCTGGATGATGTAAAGCGGGGGGCGGCAGATGTGGCGGTGGCGGGTATTGGCATTACCTCTCACGCTGAAGAAACGCTCGATTTCTCCCATCCTTACTATGAGTCAGGGCTGCAGGTGATGGTTCTGGGCAATCGCGGACAGGTGGGCACGCTGTTATCGACTATCGGGGCTGTGCTGCGATCGCCTCGCCTCTACTACGGCATCGGCATCCTGGTGCTGATTTTGCTCATCGTCGCCCACATCCTCTGGTTTTCTGAGCACCGCCACAACGCCCAATTTCCTAGCAGCTATCTACACGGTATTTGGGAGTCCTTTTGGTGGGCAGCCGTCACAGTCACCACCGTTGGCTATGGCGACAAAGTGCCCGAAAAGTTCTGGGGTCGCTTGTTTGGTTTGATCTGGATGTTTGCCGGCTATTTCGTCTTTGCTTATTTCACCGCCAGCATTGCGACCACGTTCACCGTTCAGGAACTCCAAGGCACTATCAACGGCCCGGAAGACCTCCCCGGCAGACGCATCGCCACAATTGCCAATAGCGCCGCCGCTGAGTATCTCGATCAACAGACGAATCTATTTTTTCGCGGCTACAGCACTCAAGAAGAAACCCTCGAAGCCCTGCAAAATGATGAAGTGGATGCGGTGGTCTACGATGCTCCGGTACTGCAGTACTTTGTCACCCACGATGGCGAGGGAAAGTATGAGGTCGTCGGGAGCGTATTCAAAGCCCTGAACTATGGCATCGCCTTACAACAGGAAAGTTCCTACCGTGAACCCATCAACGCCGCCCTACTCAAACTCTACGAAACCGGCAGATACGACGAGATCTACCAAGAATGGTTCGGTTGATATCTAACCGGGCTATTCATCGTAGCCCCGGAATTCTCTCAAAATTCCAGCACCATCTGGAACGGCTTGAGGGGGTCGCCAGCGGGCTTGATGGATTTCTTGAATTGGAACCGTTGATGCCATTCGCTTCGTACAACACTTCAGCCCCGGTACGGGAGACTACACCCAAGAACGTCATCAGTGGCTGGATGGTATTACAGCAGATGCACTGTTTACTCGGCTTGAGCAAGCTAAGCAAGCCACGTTTGCCCAAAACGTAGACAGCTATGATGAGATTATCGAATAACTGACACGAGACCTTATCAGCAATGGTGACAGCTATTCTCAACCTCGAACCACTGACCCAAAACTTGTCACGGGAACAGTTCATTCGCCTTTGCCAGAGTAATCCCGACTTGCAGCTTGAGCGATCGCCCCAGGGAGAACTGATCATCATGAGTGCAGTGGGGGGTGAAAGCGGCAATCGCGAAGCCAGCCTCATCACCAAGGTCGGCATTTGGAACGATCGCACTCAGTTAGGCTACGTGTTCAGTTCCTCCACTATCTTTAGTTTGCCGCATGGCGGTGAACGCTCCCCCGATGTTGCCTGGGTTGCCAAGTCTCG
>JBCBJE010000603.1:0-4036 GCA_038523735.1 Cyanobacteria bacterium J06626_18
GACCTTAATATTTGCTTCACGGTTGACGGCGCTATTTCGCGTTCGGATCCAATCTCCCAAAATGATTTGATGGATCGTCTGGGGTGTTTTTGGATTTGCCAGTGCCCGCGTCTCGAAAATATGCACGAATGCTGCCAAGTCTTGCACGCAGTTAGCTGGCTTCCCCCACCAATACGAAGGCTGACCAGTTGCGCGGATCGGGAAATTGTTGTTTCGTGATCTGCATTGCTTGCCGTAGGGCTTGAGCCTTGGTCTGCGATCGGGCCAGCTGCTCATAAAACGCCACCATTAAGGTTGCCGTAGGAGTATCAGGCACTTGCCACAGGGAGACGATGACCGTGTCAGCACCTGCCGTCAGAAATGATCGTGTCAGCCCCACAACTCCATCGCCAGTAATCCTACCGCGCCCCGTGTCACAGGCACTCAGAATCACGAGGTCCGCCTGTAAGTCCAGATCGGCAATTTCCTCTGCTGTGAGCCAGCCATCATCTTGCTCGGATGGGGCCAGCGCTAATACCCCCGGAGCCCGGCCCCGCACTACGCGCTCTCGTGCTAGCGCTATGCTTGCATCCACCCCATCAATGGTTACATTGCCGCTGATAATGACGCCACCGGGTGTCACATACACACCCGAGTCGCGTGCTGCAGGCGCATTGGGATCGGTTGGCAGGCCAAATTCATTGAGTCGCGAATCCAGATTCAAGAAGCCATGAGTCGCTAAATGGATGATGTGCTGCTGGGGCATCTGCTGCACCACGGCAGTTTCTGTCGCTTGTTCACGAACCACCGCAGTGGTATTCAGCAGGGTCGCGATCGCTTGGGCTTCTTGCTCGGCCCCTGGGAGCGACGGTAGCGGCTGAGGGGGCACGTCCGATGCTGAAGGCAGGCTCGGCATTGTGACAGGATTACCGACCACTAAGCTACTAGTGATCCCGCTGTCTGACTGTTCAGTCAGCGCCAGCGTCTGCACAGAAGGTGCAATCGCGAGGGTGTGCTGATCTACTAGGTAGATATTGTCTGGACTCTGCAATGCCGCAAAGGGCACCAGAAACAGCGGCCCCTGAGGGATAAACTTGACCAGTGCTGCTGGGTCTGAGGGCAGCAGAGGCTGGATGGGTGTAATCAGCATTTGGTAAAGCGATCGCATGGGCAAAGGATTGGAGGGCGGTAGGTCATCCGTGACCCGTCGCTCGGCAGGCACGACTCCTAATCCACCGCGAGTCGTAATACCCAGAGCCACCCGCGTCTGCTGCACCAATGTTTCTAAAGGCGAAAGGGCACTTGTAGGACCACTGCGGAGGCCAGAACCCTCCCAAAAAGAACTCAGTGGAGTGTTCTGAAACGTAATCTCTCCCTGAGGCGAAATCACCCAGGTAAATAGGTCGGTTTCTATCTGCACCTCATCACCTAGAATGCGCCTTCCGTCGCCCAAGGCGGAGTAAACTACCAAAGTTGTATTTTGCTGCTGGGCGATCGCCCGAATTTGAGCCAGCGTGAAAGGATCGGCAACGCTGTCATCCCTTTGCTGCTGGGCCAACAATTCTGCCAAAGCCCGTGCCCGTGCCCGCTCAGCCATCGCTAATGCTGCTTCAGTCTTGTCTTGAGCGACTAGTGTCCGCTGCATGAGACCGTAACTGTGTGCTTGCTGCTCAAATAGCGTTACTCTGTCGAGGTCATCCAAGTCGTCCCCGGCCCGCAGGGATTCCCAGGTTGCCAAGACTCGTGTTAGGACCTGCTCCGCGGCCCCGTAATTGCCTAGGTAAAAGTGAGCCAAAGCCAAGTTATGCAACGCATCGTTGTTAGCCTGTCCTGCTGTTTCAAGGGATTCCAACAGAGGGAGCGCCTCAGCGTACTGTTCAGTAATGAGATAAGTCCGAGCCAGGTTGTAGGTAATGGCGGGAATCGCCGTCGAATGGGGATCGTCTCGTTGAAGCTGATTCAGCACCTCACGGTAACTCTGCTCAGCATTAGCGTAATCGCGGCTATAAAACTGAGCGTCTGCCTGCTCAATCAGCGTCTCAATCCCAGCTACCTGAGCCACCTCAATAGAGGCTAAAACTTCCTCAGATAGAGAAAGATGACTTTGAGCAATCACAGGTATGGCAATTGCGACCGCGATCGCAATCCCTAAGAACCGAAGCCAACGACGATACCGCGGCATGATTTTCTATAGAATTGAACTGCTGTGGTAGATGAGCGAAAGGGTAAATGGGTAATGGAGTGAGGGAGCGGTGGGACAAGGGTAAAGGGTAAAAGGAAAAAGCCCATTACCGATTACCCACTATCCATTACCAGCAATCAACGAATAACTAAGAACGGCCCTCTCCCCTTTCCTACTGCCCCAACTCCTCTTCCAACATGGCATAGTAGACTTCTCCCAAATAGGGGGTGACAACGTTGTCTTCAATGCCATAACCCAGGCTCGTCCAAGTGCCGGAAAGTAGTTCTAGTACCTCATCCAGACGCCCTTGGTACAGTAATTCAGGAATGTCGATACCCCAGGCAGAGTAGTCTGTGAGCCATCGATACACTACCTGATCTTGGAAAACGGGCTCAAAACTATAGTCCGACCACCACGTATACCAGTCAGGGGTGTGGGGATGATATTTCTGCGCTTTACTTGACCAAGTCGTGGTCAAAAACTGATAGCGCCCAGCTGCCGTGGTGCAATCGCCAAGATTGGGTCCGGCCACAATTTCGATACACAGGTCAGGATGCTGGCTCAAATCTTCAATACGGCTTCCCCCATAGAGCGTGTGATAGGGCTCGCCCGTGTTGGATTCGGCAGCTGAGATGGTACGCATCAAGGCTCTGACGTAAGGATCGCCCCCCTCCATTGCCAGGGGGACAGGCTCGATGGCGGATTCAACCTGTTGCCAAGGTGGCCTGCGCCCAGTAATGAGCGGATGTTCGCTGGAAATTAGCCAGGCAACTCCCAAGAACATGAGTGCTGTCAAGAACATGGGTCCGCGATCGACCTTGGTAGACTTCGGACGATCCTCTAACGGGCGATCGCTGGAGGCGCTGTTTTGAGAAGGTAGAGAAGTCACAGAAGCTCACGTGTGGGACTTTAGGAGAGCAGGGTCCAGGGAACAGGGCTGAGTTGCGCTCATCGTAACGCAACTCCTCAAAAACGCTTCTTTGGCGAGGTTTGAGACCTAAAGAGTTTTTCGTTCCATAGCTTGAAATTCAGGAGTCTGTGACGTGCCCTACCCACCGAAAAGTTTCCAGTTTTACCAACTCGACACATTCTGAGAATGCCAACCGAATTTTGCTTCTGCGGGAACAAACGTCAAAAAGCAGAGTCAATTTAACCGCAAGAGCTCAATTTGGCAGCACACTTAGTTTTTTCTAAGTGTGCGTTTTTTTTACTCCCACTCAATGGTTCCAGGTGGCTTGGAGGTGATGTCGTACACGACGCGATTGACACCGTTCACCTCATTGACAATGCGGTTGGAAATGCTTTCTAGCAAGTCAAAAGACGTCCGCGACCAGTCGGCGGTCATGCCATCTTCACTGGAGACGAACCGTAGCACGATGGGGTAAGCATAGGTGCGTTGATCACCCATGACACCCACACTCCGGACAGGCAGCAGAACGGCGAAGGCTTGCCAAAAGTCGTGGTACATCCCCCAGTTACGGATTTCTTCGCGCACGATGTAGTCCGCATCGCGGAGAATATTCAGCTTTTCTGCCGTGACCTCACCCAGTATGCGAATGGCCAGCCCTGGTCCTGGGAAGGGATGACGCCGCACAATTTCTTCCGGTAGACCCAGCGATCGCCCCAACTTCCGCACTTCATCCTTAAAGAGTTTGCGGAGGGGTTCTACGAGCTTAAACTGCAGATCTTTGGGTAAGCCGCCGACATTGTGGTGGCTTTTGATTTTGACGGCGACGCGCTCACCGGTCTTGGGGTCAACATTGGTATCGGCAGATTCAATCACATCAGGATAGAGCGTCCCTTGTGCAAGGTAGTCGAAAGGACCCAGACGCTTCGACTCTTCCTCAAAGACACGTATAAATTCGTGCCCAATGC
>JBCBJE010000604.1:0-4032 GCA_038523735.1 Cyanobacteria bacterium J06626_18
CCCCAGAAGACGTGATCAAGGGCTGCGATCGCCACTTCGGTATTGGCGCCGACGGCATCATGATGCCGTCGGCGCCAATACCGAAGTGGCGATCGCAGCCCTTGATCACGTCTTCTGGGGTCAGCACCAATTCATTCTGGTGGCGATTATCCACCAGGATGAAGTCATTGCCGAGGCCGTGATACTTGGTAAATGCGATCGCCATTTTGATCCCTAAATATTTCTGGGCTAGGCAGTCTTATGCCGCTGCGCTGGATAGCTACAAAGCTGACAGTGCTCAAGCGTTGCGATTTGTAGCCGAACGAATCACTCAAGACAAACCCTTAATATCCTAGAGCCTTAAACTAAGGTCAGTCAGCGCACAGTCTGTGAAAACCGGGCTAACCTTAGGACTAATGTGTTCCGTTTACGGTTTGTCACGACTCTATTGGGGCCAATGTCTTTAGAACTCGAAGCAGGATTACCGAGTGTCCGATTGCTGCAAGGCTACCTCCGCGACCAGACCACTGTTGAGGTCAAACTGGTTACGGGTGATACCATCACTGGCCAAATTGCTTGGCAAGATCCACTGTGCCTTTGCCTCAAGACGGATGGTAATTCCTTCTTAATTTGGCGAGCGGCCTTAGCTTTTATCAAAGCTGTCTGAGCCCAAGCCACCCGCGTAAGAGCCACAGCTAGCAATGCCAACTGGATCGAAGCCCGCTGAATCAAAGCTGTCTGCAAGGGGCAGACTCCTATGAAACAAACGATTTTGTTTTACCGACTTCCTGGCCTGAATACTGCCCTCAAAAAGTGTCAATTTTCCTGGCGTGCCGTGACGTTTATGGTCTTGGCAGGGATTGTCACGCTGACAGTAACGCTGCTGAATCCAGCCGCTCATGCTTATGACGTGGTCATCCAGCCAGCCAGTCCCCATCAAGGGGATACAGTCTCTATCTTGGTGACTGAGCAGCAGGGTACTGGGGCGACTTCACCCACAATAACGGTTAACAGTGCAGTTTATCCGACGTTTGCCGTTGGTGGGGGGCGTTATCGCTCTTTCGTGCCAACTAGCCCACTGCATGCGTCTGGGCGCTATGTGGTTCAGGTGACAGGCAATGAAGCGCCGCGCAATCCTGCTTTCTGGCTAAGCGATCGCGCCTTTGCAACCCAGTATATTAACCTTTCTCCCAGTCAAAGTAATCTGGGTACCGACTACGAGTTCGATAAAGTCGATGCCTTCAAGCAGTTGGTTAGTCCTGAGAAATATTGGAATGGGGCATTTTTGCGTCCCAGTGATGGACGGGTCAGTTCCGAATATGGCTTTCGTCGCTACTACAACGGTGTCTTTGCTGAGAACTATTACCACCGAGGTGTCGACTATGCCGCTCCGATTGGGTCCCCTGTAATTGCTCCTGCGGCTGGTCGTATTGTTTTAACGGGTCAGGTTTCAGAAGGTTTTGAATTACACGGCAACACCATTGGTTTAGACCATGGTCAAGGGGTTGCGAGTATCTTTATTCACCTCAACAGCATTAGTGTTCAAGAGGGTGATTTCGTCGAGGCAGGGCAGACGATTGGCACGATTGGCACAACAGGAGCCTCCACAGGGCCTCATTTACATTGGGGGCTTTATGTGAACGGAGTTGCCGTTGATCCAGCTCCCTGGCGCGCAGCCAGTATTGAATAAGCAAAATGGCAATATCGATCACGCCAAAAAGTTTGGCCATTCTGTCTGCTTTGCAAACACTTCGGGCACACTAAACTCAGTTCAAGCAGGTCTGAGGAAGCGCCTAATGCCCCTGTTTCAAACATCCTCTGGACTTTGCGATCACAACGGAGCATTAGATCCATGAGCATCGAAAAGATCGTCGAACAAGCCCTACAAGACGGCTACTTGACCCCGGCTATGGAAGCAGAAGTCGGTCGTATTTGTGATACTGCCTCTGAGCTTTCGATTGAAGAATATATGGCCCTAGATCGTCTCATGGGTGCCTTGTTAACTGGGGAAGTTGTCGCTGTACCTCGTAAGCAATTCATCAATGTGATGGAAGAATTGGTTCTGACTGAGGCGATCGCACGTGTTGCTGAAATTGAAGCCAGTACTAACAAAACGCTTGACTTGGGCGATATCGCTGCCTACGCACTTAATCGTTTACCCCCCCTCTATGCCACTACTGAAGAAGGTGCTAACTTCCAACGTGAGAATGCCAAGTCTGAACTGACAGCTCTAATTGCGGATCAGGTGAAAGAAGCCATTGCTCGCAGTGTTAGCCAGCCAGAGTTCTATCCCGAGCGTCAAATCTTGAGCAAGGGCACTTCTGATGATGTCCTTGGACAAGTTAGCAATCTTTTGAAAGACTATGCCGCAAAGTTTGAAACGGAAGCTCCAACCTCTGCTTAATCAATTCTGTTTAGACTTAGCTAAGGTCTTTTCTTCGACAGCATTAATAATCTTGCTTTAGTGACATCTGTATACCAATGCATTTTTCTAAAAGGTCGGTGTGAACCGACCTTTTTTTATTGACTCATGAGTTCCATCAACGATGGGTTGCGGTAAAGTAGGCCCGTAGATTTTAGGGATAACCGAGAGGATCTATGCGCTGGAAGCGATTTTGGTTGGGGTTGATCTTGGGCGCGATCGTCAGTACTGGCATTGCCTGTACGAAGACGGCACTGCAGACTCCACCCTCTCCCAACGAACCGCAGGCAGTAGCACCGGTTGAGCAAACTGAGTCTGCCGATGCAGTCTCAGAAGCGCCCTCTGCGAATGCGGAACAGGCTGCCCCGGTCGAACTCCCTCCTGCCACTCAGCAAATTCTCGCCAGCTTGGGGCAACCCTTATACGAACCACCTCGGGGTGATTTACGGATGGTTGTCATGAGTGACCTGAACGGTGTTTATGGCTCCACAGACTACGATCCAGAAGTCGATACCGGCATGGCCCTCATTCCTTTTTGGCATCCTGACCTAGTAGTGTGCAGTGGTGATATGGTGGCTGGCCAAGACCTGACCCTAACGCCTGAACAGATTCAGGCCATGTGGTCGGCTTTTGATGAGCATGTCGCTGCGCCACTAAGAGAGGTAAGTCTGCCCTATGGTTTCACGATTGGGAATCATGATGCCTCTAGTGCTTTGGGTGTTAATGACAGTCCTCTATTTCAGCAGGAACGCGATTTGGCGGCAGCTTATTGGCAGGATGCAGGGCACAATCCGGGGGTTGAGTTCGTTGATCGCTTCGAGTTTCCCTTTTACTACACCTTCCGCCATGGTGATGTCTTCTTCATGGCGTGGGATGGTTCTTCGAGTCACATTCCCAAAGAGAAGTTAGCGTGGGTCGAGCAGGCGCTATCTAGTGAGGAAGCCCAAAATGCCCGGATGCGGATTTTGCTCGGACATCTGCCCCTATACTCGGTTGCTATCGGGCGTAACGAACCCGGTGAAGTGATGGAGAATGCTGATCAGCTACGCGCGATGCTGGAAAAGTACAACGTCCACACTTATATCAGCGGCCACCATCACGCCTACTATCCCGGCCATCGCGGCGACCTGCAGCTCCTTCATATGGGTATTCTTGGCTCTGGTCCCCGACCGTTGATTGACAGCGATCTGCCCCCCTGGAAAGCTATCACCGTCGTGGATATTGACTTTGACACCCCCGAGCTGACTCGCTATACCACCTACGATATTCAAACCCTAGAGCAGATTGAATATGAGCAATTGCCGCGTTTCCTGACAGGTCATAACGGTATTGTCGTTCGACGTGATATTTCCTATGAACAGCTCAGCGCCGATGAGAAAGCGTTTTGCGAAGCAAGACTCGGCCAAGAAGGCTGTACGTAGGTAGTGGGTGCACAGGTTCATTTCTTAATTCCACATAACTTCCATGAAACGAACGGGTTGTCCGTCAGCATAGAAGTTGTCAAAGACAGTCCACGAAGCGAGTTCCTCAACACGTCCGCCTTCAGATGCAACGGCTTTTAAGACTTCCGTATCGTCATGAATCAACAGATATTCTGGGCGGTATTCTCTCAGCTTGAGGTTGAGGGGAGC
>JBCBJE010000605.1:0-4024 GCA_038523735.1 Cyanobacteria bacterium J06626_18
CTTGCGCCTTGCCCGCAAGCTGCTGTTAGACCTCGCCCACTTTGGGTTACCGGCTGCTACGGAACTGCTGGACCCCATCACGCCCCAGTACATTGCTGATGTGATTTCTTGGACCGCGATCGGCGCCCGCACTACCGAGAGCCAGACTCACCGCGAAATGGCCTCCGGGTTATCGATGCCTATTGGCTTTAAAAACAACACCGACGGCAGTCCGCTGGCGGCGATGAACGCCATGCTAGCGGCAAGTCGGCCCCATCATTTTCTGGGCATCAACCACCATGGACTGGCAAGCATCGTGGCAACAACGGGTAATCCCGATGGACATCTAGTCCTGCGGGGCGGCAAGAACGGTCCTAACTACGACGGTACTAATGTAGAAGCCGCCGCACAGGAACTTGCCAAGCTGAATCTCAACCCCCGCATGATGGTGGATTGCAGCCACGCGAATGCCAACAAAGACCACACAAAGCAGGTCACGGTGCTGGATAGCATTGCTCAGCAGATTGATGCTGGATCGCGGCATATTCTGGGTGTGATGATTGAGAGCCATCTCGTCGAAGGCAAACAGCCGATCCCTGAAGACTTGAGCCAGTTGACCTACGGTCAGAGCATTACCGACGCCTGTGTTAACTTCGACACGACTGCTGCGATGTTGCGTAAGCTCGCCAACGCGATCGCCCCTTCGTTACAGGCATCCGTCGCTCAATAATGGCTTGAGGTAAGTCATGCCGCCGCCCTATGCTACCGGCTAATCGGTTCCACAAAGCGATCCGCCGCGATCGCCGCCAAAGACGCTACCGACGATGTATGACTTACCCAGCGAATTTCCTGAGGAGCCTGGCTTGCCTGATGTGTTCCACGACCTGCAGCCGTAGTTATTAAGCTGCACCTTGCACTTGGCTGACTACAGCAGCAACAACTGGTTCACAGGCAGCGACTTGAATGTGTACTACGATGTGCATCATCAGCTATGGCACCAGCGCCCCGATTGGTTCCTAGCGGTAAATGTCCCCCGGTTGTATGACGGCCATGATCTACGACGTAGCTACGTTGTATGGCAAGAAGGACAAGCGCCTGCGGTAGTGGTAGAGTTCCTCTCGCCTCGAACTGAGCGTGAAGACCTGGGTCGGTTTTATCGGGACAGCGATCAGATAGCCGATGAACCCGTAGTGGCCAGTGAAGCTGAATCCGTTTCTGAGCCTGAAGCGCTGGAAATAGGGTCCGATGAAACTTCGATGCCTGACGAAGAGCGCCTGGAACCGCCTGGCAAATTCGAGGTGTACGAAAGCTATTTGCGCGTACCATACTATATTGTCTACAGCCGCCATACCCGTAAACTGCGCTACTTCAAGCTGATAGGACGACGCTACGAAGAGCAGCCGGTACAGCCGCAGAACCCAGTCATCTGGCTGGATGATCTGAAGGTAGGGTTGGGATTCTGGCAAGGGAAGTTCGAGGACGTGCCTGGGTTTTGGTTGAGGTGGTGTGATGAATCCGGCAATTGGTTGCTGACGGATACTGAGGCTGAGCGCGTAGCGAAGGAAAAGGCGCAGCGACAGGCCAGGGACGCACAGAAACAAGCTGACGCCGCACAGGAACGAAGCTGATCGCCTAGCTAAGCGCTTACGAGAGCTAGGCATCGATCCCGATGAAGTGTAGATTTCCAGGAACAGCCCCCCGCTTCAGGCTGATAACTACTTAAGGGAGTTGCTCAAAAATAACAACCCTTCTACCCATCCACCCATCCACCATCTTGTACAGGCACTTTATTTCTTACGTGGATCCCTAAAGCTTTGTATCAAGTCACATAACAGTCGGGGCATAGTCCTCTAGCCTGCATAAAAGCATCTTCTACTTAGTCACGTCATGACTCCAGAACAAGCTGCAGAAATTTTCCGACTGCGCGAGGCCAAGGTCGCACCTAAACAAATAGCCTGCAAGCTGGGGTTACGACCTGCCGAAGTAAATACATTCATTGCTCGCAATCTTGGTTTTAAGCCAGGATCTGATCTCAACACGAAAGCTCAAGCTCATCTAGGACTACGACCAGAAACACCGATACTGATAGAATTTGGCCGCGATGGCCAAC
The DNA here is from genome assembly GCA_038523735.1 of Cyanobacteria bacterium J06626_18. Lineage (GTDB taxonomy): Bacteria > Cyanobacteriota > Cyanobacteriia > Phormidesmidales > Phormidesmidaceae > SIO1E4. The sequence continues at coordinate 2,090 of JBCBJE010000605.1, forward strand.
CCTTCTACATCAGCGGTCCTTACGATAATCCTGAAAAGATTATCAAAACTCTAGAAGCCAGTGTTGGGGAAGGCAATTTCCACTACGTTGCTGGAATTAGGGGTTTGGGCGATGACTTCTTAGGAGAAGAAGAGCTTTTCCTACCCTGATTCAAGATCGAGGTATCTTCTACTGCATAACCTCTGAGAGAAAAAGCCTGATATTGGGACAGTAAACTCATGGCGCGACGAAAAATGCCTCAATCGCCCGCTACCGAAGGGACTTTAGCTTCCACTGCTCGACATCAGAAACTGTTGACTCTGCAGGAGGAGCGACAGTGGTTACTCAGACAAATTCGCCGTAAGCGAACCGAACTAGACAACTTTATGGCGCAGATGCAGGATTTGGTGAGGGAGCTGTTTCAGCAAGGGGCCGATTTGTTCACCCAACTGCGCGATATTGATACTGAGATTCATGCTTTGTTTGAGGAGCTGCTGACCCAGCGCAAGATGGGGCAGCGATCGCGTCAAAAAGTGAGGAGCCTTTACCAGTCGCTTCAACTGCAGGGCGTCATCAGTTTTCAACCCCTGTCAGGATCTACTGAGAGCGACGACTTTTTTGCCGATTTTTCCGGTGAGGCTTCTACCGACGGGTCACCCTTCGAGTCGGAGGAGTCGTTTTTTGGATTCTCTAATTCCAGCAGCACCCATGCTGAAGTGCCGCCTCAGAGTCCAGCTTCAGAATCGGCCTCATCGCCCCAAGATCGAACCTTTCGGCAAACCTTTCTGCGGCTAGCAGCTATCTACCACCCAGACCGGGCCGAGGATGAGGACACACAGCGGCAGAACACAGAAGTCATGAAGGCGATTAACAAAGCCTACAAATCTGGTGACTTCGCGCTGCTATTAGAGTTAGAGCAACAGCAAAATCAAGGGGATGTGGCTCTGGATGTTCCTGCTGTAGGAGACGACTTAGAACGACAGTGCCAGCAGCTTGCCAAAGAAAACAGCGGACTGCGCGAGCAATATGAAGGCATTAAGGCAGAGCTACGGGAACTGCGGAACAATACGCAGGAAGGCATGATGGTCAAGACCTACCGTAAGGCAGCTAGGGAAGGCATCGACTTCACAGATGAGCTGCTGCAAGAAACCGAGGGAGAGCTGGCTTATTTGGAGAAAATTCGTAACTTTGTGCGCGATTTCCGCGATCGCAAAATTACCCTCAAAGCCTTTTTGGCCGGTCCCCAACCTGAAACGCCAGAAGAGTTAATGGCGATCATGGAGCAGATGTTTGGTATCTCAATACACATGCACCCAGGAGGATTATAGGCAGTAGAGGCGTGATATTGTTGTACCTCTACTGGAACCAATTATTGCCCGATCGCCTCTGCCAGGGTCGATGCAATCCGCTCTTGAGCCGCTTCCTCTAGTTCTGGCCAGATAGGCAGACTCAGTACCTCATCAGCGACCTGTTCCGTAACTACACAGGTGGGGAACTGTCCCTGATAAACGGGCAGGCGATACTGGGGTATCGGATAGTAGATCATCGCCCCAATGCCCTGCTCGGCAAGATAGGCTTTTACGGCGTCACGCTTACCGTTGAGAATGCGTATTGTGTATTGATGAAACACGTGTCCCTCAGTAATTTGGGGAGTAACAATACCCTTCATATCGGCCAGTAGGCGGCTGTAGGTCTCAGCCACGCGCCGACGTTGCTGGTTCCACTGGTCAATGTAAGGCAGCTTGACGCCTAGAATGGCAGCCTGCATTGCATCCAACCGCGAGTTATAGCCCAGCATCTCATTGTGGTAGCGCTTTTGTTCGCCATGGACTCGGAGCTTACGAGCCGTTTCAGCGATTGCATCATCATCTGTCGTAATCAAGCCCGCATCACCATAGGCGCCCAAATTCTTAGTCGGAAAAAAGGAGAAGGCACCGACATCACCAATACTGCTAA